>JAJRUN010000004.1 GCA_024277755.1 Gammaproteobacteria bacterium
AATCACGAGTAAAAATGGCTAATATTCTCCTGCTTTTCGTTAGAAAACTTGTCAATAGCTCGCTATTAACTGCATTTTCTGCCTCAATCAGAAAAATATTAGCTCATTTTTCTTTCGCGCCTGTATCGTGCAAAGGTCTCAATATAATTACCTAAAAAGCAAGCCTTTATAAAATACACACCCATCCAACCCCCTATGCCAGACGAAAATTCAGATAACGCCACGAGCTACCAATTAGTCATCCTGCTCAGGCAAGATTGCCAAATTCAGGTGGGCGCACTGGGCCGGTTCGACTTTGAGGCGGGTTACTATATCTATTCGGGCAGCGCCAAACGAAACATGACCGCCAGACTGGCACGCCACTGCCGCAAAGATAAGCCGCTACGCTGGCACATCGACTACCTCACCAGCCACTCGGCAGCGGAAGTGGTTGATGTCCATCGTTTCAATATTGAGGAATGTCAGCTCAATCAGGCCTGCCCGGGCATCATTCCCATCCCTGGTTTTGGTGCTTCAGATTGCCGCTCAGGTTGCATCGCCCATCTTAAATATCTGGGCAGCAAACGCCCTTAGCCCGCCAATTCATCCAGCACCTCGGCCAGCTGCTTGACCACCTCATCAACTTGCTCGCGACGGATCACCAACGGCGGTGCAAACCGCACCACCGTATCGTGAGTCTCTTTGCTCAGAATGCCGCGGCACATCAAGGCTTCACATATTTTGCGCGCCGACACCTGATCAGGATAAAACTCAACCCCGATCAACAGCCCCCTGCCACGCACCTGTTTGATCAGAGGGCTGTTTAGCTGCGCCAATGTCGCCATAAAGTAATCACCCATCTCGGCGGCGGCCTCAACCAATCCTTCCTCTTCAAGCACCAACAGGCCTTCCAGCGCCACCGCTGCTGACAACGGATTGCCGCCAAAGGTGCTGCCATGATCTCCAGGCTGAAAGACATTCATCACCTCACGGCTGGCCAGAAACATGGACACCGGCAGCATGCCGCCCCCCAGTGCCTTGCCCAAAATCAAACCATCCGGTTTAACAGCATCATGATCACTGGCCATCAGGACACCGCTACGGCCCAGGCCGGTCTGGATCTCGTCACAAATCAATAACACATTGTTGTCACTACAGATCTTGGCCACCCGTTTTAGATAACCGGGCGGTGGCACAATGATGCCCCCCTCTCCCTGAATCGGTTCCACCAGAAAGGCTGCGGTATTCGGGTTGATGGCAGCCTCAAGGGCATCGGCGTCACCAAACAGCACTGAGGTAAAACCCGGCGGAAACGGGCCAAAGCCATCCTTGTACTGTGCCTCGGAGGAAAATCCGACGATACTGATGGTTCGGCCATGAAAATTGCCATCACAAACAATGATCTCAGCCTGATCTTTGGCCACGCCCTTAACCGTATAGGCCCACTTGCGCGCGGCTTTGAGTGCCGTCTCCACCGCCTCGGCACCGGTATTCATGGGCAAGGCCATCTCCTGGCCGGTCATCTGGCAGATTTTTTCCAGCAACGCTGCCAGCTTGTCACTATGAAAGGCCCGCGACACAATCGCCAGTTTGCCGGCCTGCTCGGTCAGCGCCTTCAGCAACCGTGGATGACTGTGGCCATGACTGACGGCAGAATAGGCGCTCATCATATCGAGATAGCGTTTGCCATTATCGTCCCAGACATAGACGCCCTCGCCCTTCACCAGCACCACCGGCAAGGGATGATAATTTTGGGCACAGTATTGCGCCTCAAGTTCAATGATTGGATTCATACGCAGCTCCACTGATTAGATCTAACATCTGCAATACCAGTTGCAGGGTCTGTTGTTCTACATCGTTGATTGGATTGAATTCCGCCACCTCCAGGGCCCTGAACTGTGCATCCAGAACCAAATCCGCCAACACGGGCAATAATTCAGCCACCCGGATTCCGCCCACCACCGGCGATCCCACCCCGGGCGCATCAGCAGGATCTAGGCCATCAAGATCAATGGAAAGCCCGTAGCCGACAGTCCCCGCCCTGGCGATTGTCAGTGCCTCGGCCATTGCCGCCGCCAGACCAAGACGGTTCACCTCATCCATGCTTATCACCCGCACGCCCAAACGCTGTAACAATTCAGCCTCAGGGGCTTCATAACTGCGCACCCCAAGCAGACAAAGGTTCTCTGGCCGAATTACCGCCCCACCATTGCCTAGCGCCCCCTGCCCCAACAACGCCGCCACCGGCATCCCGTGCCAGTAACCGCTGGGGCTGGACTCCGGGGTATGCGCATCCATATGGGCGTCAAGCCAAATCAAGCCCAGCGAGCCATCAACAGCCCGACTAACACCGCGCCAACTGCCAATGGCGCATGAATGATCACCACTAAGAATGGCAATTCGCTGTTCGGTTTCCAGCAAGGCCGCCGTCACAGTGGCCAGTGTTGCCACAAAAGACTGCAACGCTTGCCGACCGCCGCTCAATGGCGGCACAACCACCTCGCCCTGCCGGCCAAGCGCTGCCATCACTGCCTCGGGGCCTAAGGCGCAGCGCTGATCCGGCGCACCAATGCCTGACGCTGCGGCAATAATTTTAAGCACTGATTTTTTATCCGCCATATTTTGTAACCATCGTTTACACACGCACTATCAATAATATCGACCAAACCAGAGCAACACATGATTCATCAACGGCCAAGCAAATAGCAATGCTAGAATCACGCCACCAACCAAGGCAACCCGGGGCAGCAACGTGGCAGCAATAGAAACCAAGTCATTTTTTATAGACGGCCCCAGCGGTGCCCTGCAAAGCCTGGCGGAAAACCTCGACCACAGCGACACCGGCACCATGATTGTCTGCCACCCCCACCCTCAACATGGCGGCAGCATGGACAACAAGGTAGTGCACAGTCTGACGCGTGCCGGGCACGCATTAAGTCTGGCAACACTGCGCTTTAATTACCGCGGTGTTGGCAGCAGTGAAGGTGAATATGCGCAAGGCATTGGCGAAACCGATGATCTGCTGGCGGTAATGGACTGGCTGGACGATCATTTTCATGGCAGCCCCATTTGGCTGGCGGGGTTTTCTTTTGGTGCCTATGTGGCAATGCGTGCCAGCACACAGCGCCAGATCAAACAGCTGATCACGGTGGCACCGGCAGTAAACCTGCTGCGCTTCGACGGGCTTCAGCCGCCCACCTGCCCATGGTTGTTGCTACAAGGCACTGAAGACGAAATTGTACCGTTTGATAAAGTACAGCAATGGCTGGCGCAGCTTGCATCGCCGCCTGAAACAGTCTTTTTTGAAGGGGTTGGCCACTTTTTTCATGGCCAGCTGGTCAATCTGCGCAACAGCCTGGTCGAAAAGCTATCCCGCCAGCCCCGCTAAAGCCAACATAATTATGCCGCCAGCAGGCGCACCATGTCATTTAGATTAGTGCCATGTTCAAACAGTTGCGTCATTACCTTAATAACCTGTTTGGGCTCCAGGCCCAGCTCATCCAGCAATGCCTGTGGCAACTCGTCGTCCAGCACCTCACCTGTCTCGTACATATCCAGCAGCTGATCCGTCAGACGCGCCATATTGACGTAAATGCTGGACGCACCGCTGTAATCCTGATTGTGGTGTTCACGCGTTGATGCCACCAGTTCGTCAGGTAGGTTCCATGCTTCAAGCAGCCAGCTGCCCAGTTCGCCGTGCGTCACGCCCAGATAGTCCCTTTCAATCTGCATCCGGTTTTCCAGCCCTTCTTCGGCCAGGCGCTTATTCAAAACATCAAACTCTTCACGAAACAGATGCCCCAGCACCAGATAACCAAAATCATGCAGCAGGCCAATCAAATAACTGGTGCCAGCACGTGGGCGTTTTTCCTTGGGAATTTCCTTACACAGCATCTGCATCAAACTGGCGCTGTAAACGGCGTGCTGCCAATAGTGATCCATTCCCAACGGCCCCTGACGCGGGATCTTGAAAGGTTTGGCCAACGCCAGCCCCATCGCCAGATTCATGACCATATCAAAACCCAATACCCGGGAAATGGCGTCGTGGAGATTGTCGACACCACCGCGGAAATTAAAATAAGGAGAATTGGCATAACGGATGACCTGTGCCGACAGGCTGGGATCCTGTTCAATCAGCTTGACCAGATCAGCAATCTCGGCATGAGGATCAGCACGCAATTGAAACACACGAGTCGCCATTTCCGGCATTGGCGGCAGTTCAGTCGCTTGTTCAACACGCTGACGAATCTTGGCCCTGAAATCACTTCCCCAGGAAAGGTTGGCCACTTCCACGTTTTCGTCCGTCTCTTCACCCCCTTCAACCGGCTGGGCAAAATCACTCGCCAGCAGGGCATTGGTCTGTAACATCATAAAATTTTTGCGCGACATCTTGATCAGGCGACTATGATCACCGGCAACAATATAAACCTCATCAGGGGTGGTCAGCGCAGCGTCAATCACTGTGCGCAGGCCGTAGGCAATACCAATCGGCGGAATGTGGCCTGGCTGACAATCAGCAAATACAGAAGATAATTGAGTCTGAAAGGCAGGACTGACCTTGCGATGCAGCAACTCAGACAAGCCTTCAAAATCAAGCTTATGTGAGGCCGGCATAACTGCCATCATCAAACCAAATGCATCACGCATCACCACCGGATAATACAGCGATCGCGGCGGAATTTTTGCAAAAAGCGCTGCCTCAAGAGGTGTTTCAAAACGAGATACCTCGAGCACCGAATAAACAATATGCCGACTATCCAAATACTGTTTTATTGTTTTTGCTATTGCCATGTCGCTTTTTTCATCCCAAAATCAGCGGAATTTTGTGCGCTGTTTTCAATAATAGGATCTGATATTCCGTTACCAAATCCGCCTCTAATACCTGAGCTTCAATATATGACTTTTAGATTAAGTTAGACTTAAAAGTGATTGATTTTAAATAAAAGCCAACAGGAATTACGGCCAAGACAGGGATATCTTGAGAGGATAAATAAAAGAATTTTGGGGGACGGCGGCCAAGGTAATTTCCATGACCGCCAAATACGACCTATTGCTTGGGTGCTGAACAGACCTGTGTGTACTCTTCGTAACCAGGAAAGTCACCCTGGCCACCGCAGTGCGGACAGGCAGGATTCTTTTTCAGTTTAAATTCACTAAAGCTGCTGCGAAGGGCATCGTAATAAAGCATTTTACCCAGCAATGGCTCGCCTATATTAAGCAGAAGTTTCAGCGCCTCTGTGGCCTGCAGCAACCCCATCACACCCGGTAAGATACCCAACACACCAATCTCGGAACAAGACGGCGCGGCACGGGCATCGGGCGGGGTAGGAAACATGCAGCGATAACAGCCACTGGGGTTTTCCGGGCTGGCCGGCCAAAATACAGTCAGCTGACCTTCAAAACGATACACCGCCCCGTGGACATTGGGCTTGCCCATCTTGACGCAGGCATCATTCACCAGATAGCGGGTCGGCAGGTTATCGGTGCCATCGATAATCACATCGTAAGCAGCAAATATCTCTTCCACATTGCTGGCATCCAGACGTGTTTCGTAACCCACCACCTTGACATCAGGATTCAGCTGTTCAATCGCCTCACGCGCCGAGGCCACCTTGGAGGTACCCACCCGCGCATCGGTATGAATAATCTGCCGTTGCAAGTTGCTGCGATCCACCACATCCATATCCACCAGGCCGATGGTCCCCACGCCAGCGGCGGCGAGATACAAGGCAGAGGGTGACCCCAGGCCACCGGCACCAATCAGCAACACTTTACTATCCAGCAGTTTCAACTGCCCGGCCTCACCCACTTCGGGCAGCAACAGGTGGCGCGAATAACGCTCTTTGGCTTCGGCGCTCAATGTCTGCGGAATATCAAAATCCAGGCCCTGATTTTTCCAGCGGTTAAAACCACCGGCCAGAGAACTGACGTTGCTATACCCCAGTTGTCGCAACGCCTCGGCAGCAAACAGGGAACGCACGCCGCCAGCGCACATCACGATCAGAGGCTGATCTTTATCAGGCACCGAATCTTCAATCCGCAATTCCAGATAGCCACGGCCAATGCGCAGCGCAGCCGCAGGTGAGCCGTTGGCAATTTCATCGGCCTCACGCACATCCACCAGCAAGGCACCTTCGGCCATAAGCTTGTGGGCCTCATCCGGTTCAAGCTCCGAAATGACCGATTTGAGCTCGGCCATGCGGCGTTCCATTCCTTTCATCACTACACCCCTCTAAGATAATTCTTTAATATATCGTCGCGCATTCTGCCAAGTTTAGACTGCAATGGCTATTTTGGCGCGTCTTGAGCACAGCGAAAACCCAAGTCGACAAAAGTATAGGTCGGCTGCAGGTTGAAGCGATACGCAGTGCGATAAAAATGGCTAATCACATAGTGCCCCAGCCCACCCCAGCCACCGCCACGCACCACTCGCATTGTCTTGCCATAGTCATCACTCTTATATTCAGCGTTTGGATAGGGTTGATACCAGTCGGCCGTCCACTCCATCACGTTACCGGCCATGTCGTGCACACCATAAGGCGACACGCCGTTGGGATACGAACCAACCGCTGCCACCCCGTGCTCCCAGCCATCACCGGAACCAACATTCAGACGCGCCTCGTCCCAGTCATTGCCCCAGGGATATTCACGGCCGTCATCACCTCGGGCGGCCTTTTCCCACTCAGCCTCAGTGGGCAGACGTTTGCCCTGGGCCTTGCAATAGTCACGGGCATGAAACCAGGTCACCCCGGTCACCGGTAGCTGATCGAGCTGCTGTTGGTGCGTCACCATGGCGTCCAGCAAGGCATCGTACTCCATGCTGGTGACATCCATATCCAGCTTGAACAGGTCCGTTGCCAGCGTTCTCAATCGCGCAAGGTTGGCATAGGCCAACACATCGCGAGACAGTAGATAGCCATTCTCTTGCCAGCCATTGGGAATAAAATAGTTATTGGCGATGACAAAGGCACGATACTGCTGATTAGTTACTTCAAACGTGTCCAGCCAGAAGGCATCCACCACCTGCCGGTGTTTGGGTGCTTCATCCACGTACCAGGGTTTGATCGAGCCATACTCAACCGCCTTGCCATCATCGTCACGCGGCTCAGCCCCCATCAAAAACGCCCCGGCTGGAATAAGTACCATATCCTGATGTTTGGTTCGGGGCGAATCCTCGGCCACAGCAGAGTTCATCAACACCAACGCCAGCAGTGCCAAACTGCCTTGCTTAGCAGATACAGTCATTTAATTGCCCTCACCCAAAAACAGAACATGGTATAGAATTTCCCCAATACCTACCAACCGGGATACCCCATGAATAAAGCAAAACTCATCAGCGCCTGTTGTGGCCTGGCACTCCTCAATGGTTGCGCCAGTTTTCAGCTTGGCAGTGATTTCAATCTGGAGCAATTTGCCAACCAGATCCAGCACGGCACCACCCATCAAGCCGAAGTAAGGGCCTGGCTGGGCTCGCCCCAAAGCCAGGGGGTAGTAGTGGATCGAAATGGCGAAAAACTGCAACGCTGGCTCTATTACTACAGCCAGGGCAAACTGAGCAACATGAACAATACCCGCATGAAGACGCTGGAAGTGCAGTTCGATCAAAACGGCATTGTCCGCAGCTACAACTGGTCAGGCGAATAACATGCCAATGAAACCAAAGACAAAAGTGATGGCCGCCAGCACCATGCTTGGTCTGACACTGGGGCTTGGCGCACTGTTTTTCTATATTGAAGAAAAGAAATACGAGGCGCTCTACTACCAAGCCGAACTGGCTAAATTGCAGCAACAAGGCGGTTTTGAGCATTTGCTGCGACAAATCGCAACACAGAACAACCACACTGCCATCAACACGCTGCACAGTTCCAAGCAGGTTCAGGGCTTATCAGAGCAACAGGCCAGCCAACTGATCAACGCCATAAAGACAGGAAAAGAACCCGACAGAAAGCTGAGTGACAGTGACATAAACGCCATCAACAGCCTGATGAGCCAATAAAAGATGATCAAGAAACTGCAAATCAACGCCCCCCATCAGGGCCTGTTCATGATCACCGCCGAGGTCAATCAATTGGTGCGCGACAGTGGCGTCAACACAGGCCTGTGCACCGTGTTTGTACAACACACCTCCGCTAGCCTGATCATTCAGGAAAATGCCGATCCGTCAGCGCGTCGGGATCTGGAAAACTGGCTCAATCGTCTGGTGCAGGAAAACGACCCCCTCTACACCCACACCGATGAGGGTGCGGACGACATGCCCGCCCACATCAAATCGGTGCTGACAGCCACCAGCCTGAGCATCCCGATTGATCTGGGCCATCTGGCACTAGGTATTTGGCAAGGGATATATCTATGGGAACACCGCCACCACGGCGGGCGGCGCAACCTGGTGCTTCACATCTCAGAATAGCGGCTCGACGCAGATAACTACATATTCAACTGCCGTTCAATCACAGCAATATCCTGCCTTTCTTCAATTGAATAGAGCGCTTCCAGATCGACAGGAAAACGCGGATTGCGATGCGGAATCAAAAGCAGCTCAGTCATATCAACATGCAATTTATTGGCTTTATCGATGCCCTTCTCAGCCATATTTCTCAGGGTTTTGGCATAGCTGTAACCGCTTTTGGCAAACACTCTGATAACAAACTTTTTACGATCTTCACCCTTCAGGCTCATCGGACTTACCGACAGCCGTTCATCAGACACAATCGTGTAAGAGTCTGCCAGTGACTCAAGTACTGCACGCTCGCCCAATGGCGCTGCAATCAGCTCTGCTGGTTCGTTGCTGCATGCCAGCAGCAGCGATACGGCCACCAGCAGAATAAAACTTTTTATAGACGTCAATATATTCACCATTATAACCCCTGACTATTTCGCATCCAGCGATGCAGCAGGTTGGCCAGTTCGTTATTGCCCTCTTTCTGGGCCACCATCCGCGCCGTCCAACCTTCGTCATTTTCAGCCAACAGATCAGCACCACGATCATGGAGGATGCGCAAGGTTGATTCATTGCCGCGCTGGGCTGCCCAATGCAGTGGTGTCCAACCTGACTTATCGGCATGATTGACATGGGCACCCTTATCCAGCAACAGTTTGACCGCCGCATCGTTGCCCTTCATCACCGCCCGCAGCAACGGTGTCCAGCCAGTATCGTCCTCGGTATCGATCTCGGCGCCATTATCGATCAACAAACGCATCAATTCCAGGTGCCCCTGGCGTGAGGCGTGTGTCAAGGCCGTCCAACCATAGCTGTTGCGCGCATCCACCTCACCCCCCTGAGACAACAGGGTCTGCACCGCAGCGGCATCTTCCTCAACCACCTTTTCCATCAATGGGGTGTTGTTGTCACAGGCCAACAACAGCGTCGATAACGCTGCCACGACCAAAGCTCTGTTCCAACTTTTCATGACCTTCCTCAGTTTGATTCAGAAAAGGCGTTATTCTAACCCGTATGCCGCAACTGATGATGTATAATTTTCGCCAGTTATTTTGAGGAGTTAGCCCCCCATGGCCGCATTTAAATGCCCCCACTGCCAGGAAGAGACCCTTTCGCTGAAAGACAAATACCGCCTCGGCTGGTGGGCCGCCATTACTTGCAAGCAGTGCGGTGGTCGAGTGGCAGCGTTTCCCTGGGTGCTGATGATGATGAGCATGCTCTATGTCTGGAATCTGATGTGGTGGGTTGGGCTGGTCAATTTCAAACACAGCTACCACTATCTCGGTTATCTGCTGCTCTGCTGGATTATCCTCGACCTGTTTAATATCTATTTTATGCCGCTTTGCCGGCTCAAGAAAAAGCCCCAAACTAAAGAATCCTAAACCATCATGGCTCGCATTTTAGCCGTTGGCATCGCCACTCTCGACATCATCAACAGCGTTACGGCTTATCCCGCCGAAGACGATGAAGTCCGCGCTGTCAGCCAGCGGCTATGTCGCGGTGGCAATGCCACCAACAGCCTCACCGTGCTTAGCCAGCTGGGGCATCAATGTCATTGGGCCGGGGTTCTTGCCGATGAGCCTGACGCCAGACATATCGAGGCCGACCTGCAAAGACACCGGATCAACACCGCCGCCGTGTTGCGTTTGAAACAAGGCAAGGTACCCACCTCCTACATCACCCACAACCTCGGCAATGGCTCGCGCACCATCGTCCACCATCGCGGCCTACCCGAATACCCGTTCAGCCAGTTCCAGCAAATAGACCTCAGCCAGTTCGACTGGCTGCACTTCGAGGGTCGCAATGTGGCAGCAACCCGGCAAATGCTGGCGTGGGCAAAGCAGCAAGCCCCTGATCTACCCCGTTCAGTCGAAATAGAAAAACAGCGCGATCATATCGACACCCTGTTTGAGCTGGCTGATGTGCTGCTTTTTTCCCGCGCCTTCGCCCAAAGTCAGGGCCATGTCGATGCGCTCTCTTTCTTGAATACCCTGCAACCTCAATGCGGCAGCACCCAATTGATCTGCGCCTGGGGCGAGTCAGGGGCCTGGGCATTGAATGGTCAACAGGCACTGCACAGCCCGGCCTTTCCTCCACCGCAACTGATCGACACCCTGGGGGCTGGCGACACCTTCAACGCCGGTATCATTGACGCACTGATTCGCGGCCGGGGTCTTGGCACAGCGCTGCAATCGGCCTGTCGCCTGGCGGGTCAAAAATGCGGCTATCAAGGGTTGGAGTTTTTGTCACTGGAAAAAAACTGAACCACGAAGAGCACAGAGATCACGAAGGTAATTCAACACCGCTACAGACGTCGTGAGCTTCGTGGTTAAAATTATTTAATCGAGAACTGGAAAACATACCATGATAGAAATTTTTGACCGCAAAGGCTTTGACTGCATCGCCCGCGTTGACGCCAATAACCTGCAAGGGGCTGACCTGAGTGGCCAGGATTTGAGCAATGCCAATCTGGTTCAGATGGATTTGCGCGATGCCAACCTGAGCAATTGCAAACTGGCGGGGGCAGACCTACGACTGGCCAACCTGACGGGGGCCAACCTCAGCGGCGCCGATCTGACCAACGCCGAAATTATGTCCTGTCAGTTTGATGCTGTTGAGGCGCAGGGGATTATGCTGGGCGAATTAAAACTGGATAAACAACAACGTAGCGCACTCCAAAAAGGCGGTGCCGAGGTTGGCAGACAACCATTGGACATCACAATCAAGCAGGGCTGATCCCATTGCCCAAATGGCAGGACTCCGGCGCGCAGACCACCTGATTACGACCATTGGCCTTGGCGTCATACAAGACCCGATCCGCCTGACCGATCAACACATCCGCAGATTTTTTATCCAGGCTGGTATTGGCCCCGGCCTTCAGTGTCGCCACACCAATGGAAATGGTGATATTGAAAGGATCAAAATCCGGCACATCAAAAACTCGCTCTTCGACACCGCGGCGAATTCGTTCAGCCACCTCTTCGGCCTCGTCAATATCGGTATTTGAGAGCAGAGCACTGAACTCTTCACCGCCATAACGAGACAACACATCGCTGCCGCGCAGCTGGGCACGGATGATCGACGCCACCTCACGCAACACCAGGTCACCCACCTGATGGCCATAGGTGTCATTCACCCGCTTGAAAAAATCCACATCCAGCAACATGCAGGAAAGCGGCTTGCCAGAGCGTCCGGCTGCATCCACCTCCTCAATGATGCGCTGGTCGAAAAAGCGACGATTATTGATTGCCGTCAGCGTATCAGTCAGACCCTGACGCTTGAGTCGCTCCAGGTTAATACCATTTTCGATGCAGATCGCCACAACGGCGGCAAAATGTTCGAGAAAATCAGTGCGCACACCACGGACAAACTTGTCAGCATCATAGCTGCCAATATTGAAACTGCCGATCAAACGGCCATAACGTACCAACGGCAATAGCACCACACTGGCAGGCTTTTTGCGCCCATGTTTGAACAAGCGGGCATGCTTGCTGGAGCGATAAGCCCCCAGACTGGGAAACAGTGATGCCGTATAAAGTTCTTCCACCTCCTCCATACCGGAGACAAACATCAATGTTGGTTTTTCTTCGAGATTAATTCCTTCATCCTTAAACATGCGCTGCACTTCATATTCAGGATCAAACAACAGCAGACTGACCTGATCCCAACTCACCGCTGATGGGTCGGGGTTAAGCAAGGTATCAATCAGTTCAAGAATGGAGTTAAGACTAACAAGCTTCAGCTCAAGGGCCTGAAAACGGCGCAGCTTACGCTCATTATTGCGCGCCTCATCCATAAAATCCGTTAAGCGTTGTTTCAGCAAACGGGTCTCAGCATTTTGGTCTCTGCTCATACCAACGCGACTACCGGGAAAAACGCGCTGTGACTTGGACAATGACAACATATACAACCTCACATCCAACAAAAAATCGTTTTGGCAATGTCATCACGGAAGCTCTTTAATGGTGACCTTTGATCCGCAAAGCAACGGCACTTGACCGCTGTTTTCTTCTCACCCCAAAAACACCTTCGGCTGGTTTTATTTTTCTTATTTTTAATTCCCAACCCATGCCCTTTATCGGGTGTTCAACCCGCTTCTTTAGCCCTAAATTGACAATAATCACAGCAACTTTAAACAACCGTTATAATGCGCCACCATGAACCTCGACTTCCTACAACCCCTGCTCGACTGGATCAACCTGCACCCCGGCTGGGCTGGGCTATTTGTGTTTCTGGTTGCCTTCAGCGAATCGCTGGCCATCGTCGGCCTGTTCATGCCCGGCGTGGTATTGATGTTCGGCATCGGCACCCTGGTGGCACTGGGGACCATCGAATTCTGGCCCACCTTCTGGCTGGCCGTGGCGGGGGCCATTGCCGGCGATGGCCTCAGTTTCTGGCTCGGCATTCATTTCAAAGACCAGCTGCGCGAACGCTGGCCCTTTAGCCGTTACCCAACTCTGTTCGCCAAGGGTGAGGGCTTTTTTCTGCGCCACGGCGGCAAGAGCATTTTATTCGGCCGCTTTGTTGGCCCGGTGCGGCCCATCATTCCCGTCACCGCTGGCATGCTCGGCATGTCGGCGTGGAAGTTTTTTAGTGTCAACGTCATCTCGGCACTGGCCTGGGCACCCGCTTACCTGTTACCAGGCGTGGTCTTTGGTGCCTCACTGGGACTGGCAGCCGAGGTCGCCTCGCGCCTGGCAGGCCTGGTGTTAATGTTCCTAATTGCCAGTTGGCTCAGTCTTTGGCTGCTAAAACGCCTCTATCTTTTTCTTTCACCCAAGGCCGCTGCCAGTGCCGACCAACTGCTCCACTGGGGCCGTAACCACCAACATCTGGGGCAACTCACCGCTGCCATCGTCGATCCACAACAAGCCGAATTCAAAGGGCTGAGCATCATCGCTATCGGACTGGGACTGATGGCCATATTTATCTTCAGCCTGTTCCAGCATTTCAGCCCCGGGCCATCATTGGCCCGCTTCGACAGCAGCCTCTATCATCTACTACAAGAGCTGCGCACGCCCTGGGGAGATCAGCTGATGGTGCTGATATCACAACTGGGGGATGGCATTGTCCACATTGTGCTGGTCAGCAGCCTGTTGCTATGGCTGCTGGCAAAACGCCATTATCTTGCCGCCGGTCACTGGCTGGCCGCCGCACTGTTTGCCTCATTAATGACCTGGCTACTGAAACAGAGCGCACAACTGCCCCGCCCCAATGCAATGTTCGATGGCGCAATGGCCTTTAGCTTTCCCAGCGCCCATGTTGTTTACGCCAGTTGCAGCTTTGGATTTCTTGCGGTGTTGATCGCCCGGGAACTCAAACCAAAGCAACGCTGGTTCTGTTATGCCAGCGCCACGTTAATCATTCTCAGCATTGCCTTTTCACGCCTCTATCTGGGGGCGCACTGGTTCTCAGACGTTGCCGCTGGCCTGATACTCGGTCTGAGCTGGGTTGTGATATTGGGTGTCGCCTATCGCCGTCATCTGAGCCACAGCATCAAACCCGCCGGGCTGATGACCATTCCGCTATTGGTACTGGTGTTATTCGGTGGCTGGCACAGCATCAATAGCCACGAACAAAACACGCTGCGCTATGCCCAGCAACAACAACGCCAACAAATCAGCTTTGCCGAATGGCTCGACACAGGCTGGCAACAACTGCCCGGCCAGCGCATCGACACACTTGGCAGCCAAGGCCAGCCTCTAAACCTGCAATGGGCTGGCTCACTAAACGAGTTACAAACCCACCTGCAACAACTTGGCTGGCAAACACCCAAACAGTTGTCCGCCAGTAATGCCCTGCACTGGCTCAATCCAAATGCCGAGCTGACTTCTATACCACTGTTGCCGCAGGTGCATGATGGCCGGCACGCAGGGCTGACCTTGCTGCTAGGCAAACAGAAACTGATTCTCCGGCTCTGGCCGAGCAGTTACCAGCTAAGCAGTAAAAAAAGCCCTATCTGGATTGGTTATATCGGCAGACTGGAGCGTAAGCAACTGGCCTTCATTAGCCTGCCGACTTCAAGTAAAGACTTCAACATCCCCATACAACAATTCAAGCCCTTCATCGCTCTGCTCAACTGGCGCTTACATCGGCGTAATCCTGCAACTGAAAACTGGCATGGCGACACCCTCTTGCTCTGGTCAGAGGCCAATCAAAAACAATAGGGCACGGCAGCTTCAGTAATCCACTATTAATAATCGCCTAATTTTCATATATGCTGTGGCAATAGCTAGCGTTTAAACCGCCTGATAATTAACAGCCAACGGAAATGTGATGACAAAGACTGAATTCATTTTTCAAGACCCGGTCGACATGGATGAAAACAGGGCGCTGATAGCATTCTGGAAAACTGTCTTACCAAACTGCGGCGTCTTTGCCATGTTTTCGGAAATAGATAAACAACACATCCCCGCACTTCAGGAAATATGCAACGATGCACAGCTGCCACTCCTTGGCGCCATATTTCCTGAACTGATATTCGACAGGCAGTTCAAAAATGGTGGTGTAATACTCATCCGTATTGACAACATGCCAGCCCATTTACTGATTGAAAGCTTATCCGCACCACAACAAAATCTGGATAAAATTGCAGAAACATTTGTCTCAACCTTTGAGCATCAACATAACAGCACATTGTTCATGGTCTTCGATGGCATGCTACCCAATATTGGCACATTCCTTGACACCCTATTCAGACACGTCACAGATGAGTTTCACTTTTGCGGCGTCAACGCTGGCAGTGAAACATTCCAACCCATGCCATGCCTGTTCGACAATCAACGTCTGGTTGGTAACGGCGTCATAGCCATGCAAATGCCCAACCACCCCGGCGCAGTTATTGAGCACAACTACAGCACCCCCGAACACTCCTGTATTGCCACCACCACTGATAACAACCGGGTTAGCAGCATAGACTGGCAACCAGCCTTTGAAGCTTATGCTAAACTCATAAAAGCTCACTACAACATTGAAATCACCAAAGATAATTTTTACGAACACAGCGTTCACTTTCCATTTGGCATCATCCGCGCAGACGGCCAAACCCTGGTACGCATACCTGTTGCCATGAATGATGACGGCTCATTATTTTGTGTTGGCGAAATCCCTGAAAATTCACTGCTGACCATTTTAAATGCCATCCAACCTGGCAGCACTGAAACCGTCGACAAAATCAAAAAACAAGCCTCCATTCAAGACAATAATATTGTGCTTGGATTTTATTGTGCCGGACGACGCATGCACCTTAAAAGTACTGCTGCAGATGAATTGAGATATTGGCAGGATCAGTTTTTACCAACCTCAATCATTGGGGCTTTAACGCTTGGCGAAATCGGTAGTTCAACGCAAGGGGGCTACCCCCTTTTTCATAATGCCACCCTGGTTTGTATGCCCTGGATTAAACCGTGAATCAAGACCAAATTATTACTGTTCTCTATGATCTTGCCTTGACTGTTTGTGGTGAGACTCGAGTAAAACCACTGCTCACCAAGATGACCCAGCGCCTGCTCTATCACACCGCATTTCCTTGCGGTTTCTTTTTTTCATGTTCAGATCAAAAAAATGATTCCAGCAGAAGTTCAGCCATCAATACAGTTATTGAAACGGCTTTATGTAGCCGGAAATTAAATTTATCTGAGGGTCAAAGCATAAAAATAGCCCACATTTTTTGCGGCAGCGACTCAACGCTTATTACCGATAAAGAATTAATAGACATGTATTTTCCTGGCAATGAAAAATATGATACTGCCCTGATACTACCTGTCTCGGGGCATGGTTCGTTTGTGCTGCTATCACAAACCAACCAGATTCAAGCTCTCCCCCTAACGAGAATATTCACCCCCATATTAGATAATTTTTCAAAAACCCTGAGTCTGTGCAAACAAAATGAACAATTCACCAACATGCTTGAAAAAGAAATTGATGAACGAAAAAAGGCACATAAAGAATTACTAAAGGCAAAAAATGATGCCGAACAGGCTAATCAGGCTAAATCAACATTTCTATCGAGAATGAGCCATGAACTACGCACACCAATGAATGCGATTCTCGGGTTTTCACAACTATTAAATCTGGAAGAAATCAGCCAGCAACAGCATCAGTTTACTAATGAGATTATCAAGGCTGGCAACCATTTACTCGACCTGATCAATGACATTCTTGACCTCTCAAAAATTGAGTCCGGCAATATCAATATTTCCATGGAAGAGCTGGATCTCAATAAAATTATTGCAGAATGCCTACCCCTGGTATCGCCATTGGCAAAAAATAATAATATCAGCATAGACAATCAGCTTAACCAAACAATGGATCTCTGCATTCGAGCAGACTTTACCCGCACCAAGCAGGTAACTCTTAATCTACTTTCAAATGCCATTAAATATAATCGTAACAACGGCTCTGTTTGTATTCGTGCCGAACACATAGGCAGTGAAACACTTAGAGTCAACATCATCGATACAGGTAGTGGTATAGCACATGAAGATGAAAAAAAATTATTTTCCCCCTTTGAACGCCTGCATGCGACAAACACGGCAATAGAAGGAACTGGCATTGGTCTGAACATCAGCAAGCGATTGATTGAAGCCATGAATGGGCAAATTGGCTATCAGAATAACCCGCCTGAAAACTCAACCTTCTGGTTCGAACTAAAGCGTTGTAAAGCACCTCGGGGTTTCAGCAACACAACAGATAAAAATAACGACAACGCAATCATTAACAACAATCCAACTCACACTATTCTTTATGTTGAAGATAATCCAGCCAATCTAAGATTGATGGAAAGAATTATAGAAATGCGCGCTGGCGCTAAACTGATCTCTACTCACACAGCCGCCATGGGGATAGACATGGCCCGCCACCATCTACCTGAAATCATTCTTATGGACATAAGCCTGCCTGATAACATGGATGGTTTTCAGGCCCTTCACACTTTACAGCGCTTACCGGAGACCAAAAAAATCCCCGTCATCGCCATCAGCGCCAATGCCATGCCTAGAGAAATTGAAAAGGGAAAACAGGCTGGCTTCTATGATTATCTAGCCAAGCCCGTTGACATCAGTCAGCTTAACAAACTTCTCGACCAGCTACTCTGTCGTCAAAACACTATTCAACGGGATAGCCAGCACTGACCCAGTCAGGCATACCCGAGTGTCCCACACACACCAGGTTATTAAGCCCCATAATTGATAGATTGGTAAATACTGTCTGGGCACGTCGCCCCGAGCGGCAATACAAATAAACGCGTTTATATGATTTAAGCGCTTCGACATGCTCTCCTTCATCGCCAAAGGCAATGTTTTTCGCCCCAGGAACATGCCCTGATGAAAACTCAGTGGCTGACCGGGTATCAACAATTAATTCATCGCTGCCATGTGTCTTCCAGGCAGTATGCAAATCACACATGGAAAACTCCTCATGCAGATAACGCTTGGGATCAAAGCTGATCCCTGTTTCCAAATTCGCTGGCACTGCCTCATTTATTTTTTTGGGTAAATCAAGATTAAGATTATTCATGATCTGAACAAACGCCTGTTTACTCTTCCCCCCGCCTAGCCGGCGATTCCAGCGTTTCTCCTCAGCAATTGTTGAGCTGGTTCTACCTGTGTAATCATGGCCAGGATAAACCAGTGTTTCATCCGGCAAACTAAATAACTTTTGGGTAATACTGTCATACAACTGCTCGGCACTGCCTTGCTGAAAATCCGTCCGCCCACAACCATGAATCAATAACGAATCACCACTAAAGAGCATGCCATCCACCACGTAACTGACACAGCCATTGGTATGTCCAGGCGTTGCCAGTGCGGTAATTTCATATGCACCAAATGTTAAAGTTTCTCTGTCCTTAATCGCAACATCTATTGCCTTAACCCCTGCAGCTTCACTGTAGACAATCTTAGCTCCGGTTTTTTGCCTGATCTGTCCTGCTGCCGTCACATGATCTGCATGGACGTGGGTTTCCAGCACATAAAGTAGTTCAACACCCAGCTCCTTTATCAAAGACAAATCACGCCCCAACTGCTCTTGCACGGGGTCAATCAATACCCCTTGCAAAGAGACCGGGTCAACCAGCAAATATGTGTATGTCCAGGTATCCCTGTCTATTAACTGCCGCAACACCAGGTTTGGTTTAGTAACATTTAAAACCATTTTACTGAGTCCCTTATTAAGTTTACTGGATTGATTATATGCAATGATACAACGACTACAGACACAGGTTTTTCCAGATAGTTCGGCAGGCACCCCCTTCAGAAGGCCTTGCGGTATTACCCCCCGCCGACACCAGCAGTCATCAATGGACTTGCAATCAACAACAGCACAGCCATTCAGTCCACCGCACAAGGGGCAGAGCTTTTGACTATCGTCATGTATTTTATTTGAAGCGGACACTCGTAATCAACAAACAGCGCGGTCGCTGTTAACCCTGCCTTATCGATGCTTCAACATCACCCGCCCAAGCCAAAGCATCAAAATATGCTTTATTGATATGCTCTTGCTCAAACCTTTTCATCGCCGGCGAATCCCACTGCCCCTGTTCATATGCAATGACTGCCGCAAGCACCTCACCGGCAACCCCCTCATGCGTCAACAAGGCCTGATTGATTTCATCAGACAAAGACAAAGACGGCAGTAACTTGACCATTTCCATATCCAGCAGGGCATCAAGCACAGAAAACAGCCCCACCACAAAACAACCCTCATTATTGGAAAGCGCACTCGATGAAGCCAGCAACTCGCACATCTTGGCCCGCACCAATGATGTCACCAGCAGTTCATGTGGTTTGTCTTTGGCATCCGACATCGCCAATACCATCACCATTTCCTTGACCGTTTTTAGTCCAAGAAAAACAACCGCATGACGCAATGACTCTACCTTTTTTGGTAATGAAAACATCGCTGAATTAACATAGCGCAACAGGCGATAACTTAGCGAAACATCGTTACTGATTACCTCACCAAGCACATCAATTTCAACATCAGGATCTTGAAGTTTTGCTAACAATTGCATTACCGCCAACTGGTTAGCCGGCATGCGTCGGCGCTTTAGTACTTTCGGTTTACAGAAAAAATATCCCTGAAAATAATCAAAACCTAACATTTTACACAACTCAAACTCTTCCTGGGTCTCAACCTTCTCGGCCAACAACTTGACCTTGAAACCCTTTAGAATTTCAACCTGCTCAATAAGCTGACTACGGTCAAGCGCCAAAAGATCAATTTTTATCAAGTCAGCCAACTCAACCAACGGACGCAGGCTTTCATCATAAATAAAATCATCCAGCGCAATCATATAACCCTGTGCTGACAATTGTTTGATACCTGCAACCACCTCATCATCAGCGACAATATCCTCAAGCACTTCAACCACAATCTTGTTGCCAGAAAATGGCAACGGATTATCACCCACGACAAAACCACGTGTCAGGTTAACAAAGGCAAAATGCGGTCCAACAAGCTCAACCAGACCAATTTCTGTCAAGGCATTTACCAGCACCGTATAGGTTGCCTGATCACCAAGGCCGGCAGGTGCATTCTCTTCATCAGCCGCACGATACAAAAGTTCATAGGCATAGACATCAAGCTTACGATCATAAATAGGTTGTCGGGCCAAATAAATATGCGGCATTAAGCGAAACCCCTATAAATAAAGAAGTATCAACATAATATCGGCGCAAGCATCATTTTCAATACATCTGGCCCATAAAAAAGGGCGATTCGCACGCCCTTGATACCGCCCTATAACCATGCAAACCGAAACAGGACAGATTATCCGTTGATATTCCCTTTTACTTCAGTAAGTCATTGATTGATAAACATTGCCACTCAGGATAGTGCTGTCTGATTAACGCATTTAAATCTTCTTCAAATGCACTGTACTGTTTTTGAGACTGTTCATGCGCATGCAAGCTAGACTTTCCACGAATCATGCCTGCCGCTAAAGTAGCATTGGTATATTTATCGATAACAATAAAGCTGCCCGTGCCCTTAATCTTGTCGTAGGGATCAAAAGAAATCTTTTGATTAAGGCTTAACTGACACTGTGCAATTTCGTTTAATTCCAATTGTTTGGCCGGTTGCTCCTCCAGGGTATTCACTTCAGTCTTGTGATCTACTTGCAAAAATCGGCCCGTGGTCACATTGGTTGCGCGCTTGATTAAATAATCTGCGCCGATATGCATGGGAACCTCATTCATCCACACCAGCATGACTTCAAGCTGATCCGCCACTTCAGGAATATCAGACGTCTTGACAATCATGTCACCACGACTAATATCCACTTCATCTTCCAGCGTCAACGTCACCGCCATTGGCGCAAATGCGGTATCAACCACCATCTCGTCCACAGATGTTGCCGGCTGAATCACCTGTTTTACTTTTGAGGTTTTTAACGAAGGAAGTATGGTGATTTCATCGCCGGTTTGAATCGTGCCGGCAGCAATCGTGCCGCAAAACCCTCTAAAATCAAGGTTGGGACGGTTAACATACTGAACCGGCAATCTGAAGTGCTCCAGGTCAGTCGTATCATGAAGAGGGATACTGTCCAGCAATTGCATTAAAGGCAAACCGGTAAACCAAGGCATATTTTCACTGGCATTGACAACATTATCCCCCGTCAGGGCAGATACAGGCGTAAAAATCGGGTCGGTAATCCCAAGCTCTTTTGCAAACTCGGTGTATTCAACCTTAATTTGATTAAAGCGTTGCTCACTGAATTCCACCAAATCCATTTTATTAACGGCAACCACAATATGCTTGATACCCAACAAACTGGTGATATAACTATGACGCCTCGTTTGGGTCTGAACGCCATAACGCGCATCGATCAGGATAATTGCCAAATCTGCCGTCGATGCCCCTGTTGCCATATTACGGGTATATTGTTCATGGCCAGGTGTATCAGCGATAATAAATTTGCGCTTATCAGTGGCAAAATATCGATAGGCAACATCAATGGTAATGCCCTGCTCACGCTCAGACTGCAAACCATCCACTAGCAAAGCCAGATCAATTGTGTCACCCGTTGTGCCGTGTTTTTTTGAATCCTTATTAATCGCTGCTAGCTGATCTTCAAAGATCATTTTACTGTCATGTAATAGACGCCCAATTAAGGTGCTTTTACCGTCATCGACACTTCCGCAGGTAATAAATCGCAACAGCTCTTTATTTTCATGCTGCTTTAAATAAGCTTCAATATCTGTCTCAAGTAGATTGCTTTGTTCGACTGCCATGTTCTTAATTCCTTTAGAAGTACCCTTCGATCTTTTTCTTCTCCATTGATCCAGCTTCATCATGATCAATGAGACGCCCCTGTCTTTCAGACACCTTTGTCAAAAGCATCTCCTGGATAATCTCCGGAAGCGTTTCAGCATCAGATGGCACAGCACCCGTTAATGGGTAGCAACCTAAGGTTCTAAAGCGGACTTTCTCCATCTTGGCCGTCTTGCGCAGCGCTTCCGGCATACGCTCATCATCGACCATGATCTTGGTTCCTTCGTATTCAACCACAGGACGCTCCTTGGCAAAATACAAATCAGGAATAGGAATGCTTTCCAGATAGATATATTGCCATATATCGAGCTCAGTCCAGTTCGACAGTGGAAAGACTCGGATAGACTCACCCTTTTGATGCCTGCCGTTATAGATCTCCCATAACTCCGGACGCTGGTTTTTAGGATCCCAGCGATGGTTTTTATCACGGAATGAATAAATGCGTTCCTTGGCCCGAGACTTTTCCTCGTCGCGGCGTGCGCCACCAAAAACAGCATCGTACTTATGAAGATCCAGCACCTGGCGCAACCCTTCCGTTTTCATAATATCGGTATGCATTCCAGAGCCGTGGGTAAACGGCGAAATATTAAGCTCTTTGCCCTTTGGGTTGATATAAACGATCAACTCCATCCCCACTTCTTTTGCCCGCTGATCGCGGAACGCAATCATCTCCTTAAATTTCCACGTGGTATCAACATGAACCAGAGGAAATGGCGGCGGAGCAGGATAAAATGCTTTCTGTGCAAGATGCAGCATAACGGAAGAATCCTTCCCCACACTGTAAAGCATTGCCGGATTATCGAACTCAGCGACAACCTCCCGCATTATCTGAACCGATTCAGCCTCAAGCTTCTTCAAATGCGTAAGTCTTTGATTTGTAATGGTCATATTTCCACTCTTTTTGTCCTAGCCATGAATAATGGACATCCTTAAATTATTGAACTGTCGTCCATAAACACAAGAACCAAGCCCCCTAAAACCAGGACAGGTCAAAAAAACAGCACAACATCTCGGATTATACCTGCTCAGACAATAGCGATTACATAATTTTTCCCCCGAAACTTGCCCTAACTATAAATAACCAAATATAGGGGGACTACCGGAAAATGACGATGATAAACGGGCTCTGATATAGCAAATATTTGATGACAATACAGATTAGACCGACACGAGACTTGGGATAGGGGGTGATGGGCACCGTGAGCTTGCCACAGCGTTAATCTGCTTATTAGCTTGATAGCCCCCAACGGCGATCAAATAGCATCAAAAATATTTCATAAAAAAAGCCGGCATTTGGCCGGCTTTTTTCTATCACTCAATTTTTACTTAGCGCTTCATGGAATCGAAAAATTCATCGTTGGTTTTAACGTCTTTGAGCTTGTCCAACATGAACTCCATCGCTGCCAGGTCTTCCATCGGGTGCAGCAGCTTGCGCAGAATCCATATCTTCTGCAGTTCTTCAGGCTTAGTCAGATACTCTTCACGACGAGTACCCGAACGATTGATGTTAATCGCTGGATAGACACGTTTTTCAGCAATTTTACGATCCAGATGCAATTCCATGTTGCCCGTGCCTTTGAACTCTTCGTAGATCACATCATCCATACGTGAGCCGGTCTCAACCAGGGCTGTAGCAATAATTGTCAGGCTACCGCCCTCTTCGATGTTACGTGCGGCACCAAAAAAACGTTTTGGTCTGTGCAAGGCATTGGCATCCACACCACCGGTCAGCACCTTACCGGATGAAGGAATGACTGTGTTGTAGGCACGCGCCAGACGGGTAATGGAGTCGAGCAAAATAACCACGTCACGCTTGTGTTCAACCAAACGTTTGGCCTTTTCAATCACCATTTCGGCAACCTGAACATGACGACTGGCAGGCTCGTCAAAAGTACTGGAAACCACTTCACCTCTAACCGAACGCTTCATCTCGGTCACTTCTTCTGGGCGCTCATCAATCAACAAGACAATCAGATAACACTCCGGATGACTCGCAGCAATCGACTGGGCGATGCTCTGCAACATCACGGTCTTACCAGCCTTAGGTGGCGACACAATCATGGCCCGCTGGCCCTTGCCGATGGGTGCCACCAGCTCGATAACACGAGCAGTCAAGTCTTCCGTGCTGCCGTTGCCCTGTTCTATTTTCAGACGCTCATTGGCAAACAAAGGCGTTAAATTCTCAAACAGCACCTTGTTCTTTGCATTTTCAGGCGGCTCATAATTGATTTGATCAACTTTCAGCAGCGCAAAATAACGTTCGCTATCCTTTGGTGGACGAATTTTACCTGAAACACTATCCCCCGTACGCAGGTTAAAGCGACGAATCTGACTCGGCGAGACATAGATATCATCCGGGCCGGCCATGTATGAACTATCTGAAGCCCTTAAAAACCCAAAACCATCCTGCAAAATTTCCAATACACCATCACCATAAATCGCCTCACCCTTCTTGGCATGACTTTTCAAAACGGCGAAGATGACCTCCTGCTTGCGCATACGCGCCATGCCATCAAGGCCCATGGATTGTGCCAAATCAATTAGTTCAGCTGGGGATTTTTTCTTGAGTTCGGTTAAGTTCATAGTTGATTGTTTTAGGAATTCGGAAAAGTACAAAAAGGAGAGTATCTGACTGGGATGAGCGATGAGTTCTGCTCGATGAATTAGTTTGATGTTAACGGTTTTTAGTCGCCGTTTTTACGTTTATCCGTGCAACGTACCACCTTTATGCCACCACGTCCAGCCCCAGGCTAGACGCGGCGAAATAAATTTACCTGTGTTTTAAATATTGCTATCAAGGAAAGCCGTCAGCTGAGATTTCGATACAGCACCCACCTTAGTTGCCTCAACATTGCCGCCCTTGAACAACATCAGGGTAGGAATACCACGAATGCCATATTTTGGTGGCGTGCCTGGGTTTTCATCAATATTTAGCTTGGCAACACGCACTTTACCATCGTAATCAGCTGCAATTTCGTCCAGGATTGGCGCAATCATTTTGCATGGGCCACACCAGTCAGCCCAAAAATCAACCAGCACGGCCCCATCAGCATTCAACACCTCAGCGTCAAAGGTGGCATCTGTTACGTAAACTATGTTGTCACTCACTATTAAATCTCCAGTATTCGGGGGTTTACTACAATCAATAAGCTTAAACGAAATAAAAACAATTGGGAATCAAGTGTCTTATTATTAATAATCCTTGTAGAATTCAAGCTCAAACTGAATGATTTTGCAAGCCCTAGTGGCAAAATGAGCCAAACAAACCTATGAGTAACACCCATCTATCCGAGACCCGCTTTGCCGACCTGCCATTGGTCGAAACTTTAAAACAAGGCATTAAAGAGGCCGGTTACGAATTTTGCACCCCCATCCAGGCTAAAACCATCCCCCTTCTTTTAGAAAACAAAGACATTGCCGGCCAGGCACAAACAGGCACGGGCAAAACAGTTGCCTTCCTGGTTGCCTGCATGAACTACCTGCTCAAACAGCCCACCCCTGAAAACCGACAAGCCAACCAGCCCCGCACTTTGATTCTGGCGCCTACACGCGAACTGGCAGTACAAATTCATAAAGATGCACTGGCCTTAAATCGTCACACCGGCCTTAAGCTCGGTCTTATCTATGGTGGCACAGACTATGAGAAACAGCGCCAGCAGCTCGTCGATGGCGTCGATATTCTGATTGGCACACCTGGTCGGATCATCGATTTTTTCAAGCAAAAAATATTTAATCTGCGCGCTATTCAAGTCACAGTAATGGATGAAGCCGACCGCATGTTTGACCTGGGCTTTATTAACGACATTCGCTTTTTACTACGCCGCATGCCAGATCCGGACAAGCGCCTCAACATGCTTTTTTCCGCCACCATGTCACACCGTGTCACCGAGCTGGCTTATGAACACATGAACAACCCCACCGTGGTCGCTATTGAAACGGAGTCCGTCACCGCTGACAAGGTTGAACAAGTGGTTTACTACACTGCCAATAATGAAAAGATCCCACTGCTAATTAGCCTGTTTAGGCAAATAGACCCAACCCGCACCATTATTTTTGTTAATACCAAGCGTGCCGCCGACACCGTATGGCGTTACCTCGAAGGTAATGGTCTCAAATCCGGCCTGCTCTCAGGTGATATTCCACAAAAGAAGCGTCAGAGTCTACTGGCGGGTTTTCAAAAAGGTGAGCTGCCAATACTGGTTGCCACCGATGTCGCCGCCCGCGGTCTGCACATCCCTGAAATCAGCCATGTAATCAATTTTGATCTGCCGCAAAATGCCGAGGATTATGTTCATCGGATCGGCCGCACCGCCCGTGCGGGCGCCAGCGGTAATGCCATCAGCTTTGCCTGTGAAGACTATTCCTTTTACCTGCCCGAAATAGAGGCCTACATTGGTAAAAAAATCACCTCTGAAGCCATAGACCCGGCAAGTTTGATTGAACCGGCACCACCAGTAAAAAGCCAGCGTTCAGAAAAACCACGCTCTGGCCCACGCCGACCTAGAGACGGCAAAAGCTCTAATCAACGCGCTCGCCGCCCGTCTCGGCATAAATCTTAAACCGTAAACAGACGTGGCCGAACTTTTTGATCAACTG
This sequence comes from Gammaproteobacteria bacterium, assembly GCA_024277755.1. Classification (GTDB taxonomy): domain Bacteria; phylum Pseudomonadota; class Gammaproteobacteria; order Tenderiales; family Tenderiaceae; genus Tenderia. Next base: position 26,285 of record JAJRUN010000004.1, read on the forward strand.
ACAACACGTCGCGCACTGGCCAAAATAGGCAAGGATTTTCACCGCCGCGGCTGGATGGCCGGCACAGCAGGCAATCTGAGTGCACGGTCAGCCAGCGCAGAAGGGTGTTTCTGGATTACCTCAAGCGGCCTGCCCAAGGGTCAACTTGATAGCCATGATTTCATTCTCGTGGATTATCAATCCAACAAGATCAATCAACGCTTTTATGACCATGCCAGGCCATCGGCAGAAACCTGCATCCACTCAGCCATTTACAACCTTTTCCCGCATGCCCGTGCTTGTTTCCACATCCACAGCGTGGACGCCTGCATTACTGCCAGCCGAATCTCCAGTGGCCAGCAACACATGCCATTACCGCCACTGGAGATGATTAAAGGCCTGGATATTTGGCAGCAGAATCCTGAGGTCAGTCTGAGCCTGTTTGATAATCTATTGGATATAGAGGATATTTCGCGACAGATTTTGACACGCTTCAGAGACAGACCACCTGTAATTCCGGCGCTGATGATCCGTGATCACGGCATGACCGTTTGGGGCAACTCATTGCAACAGACTTATAACAGAGTTGAAATCATCGAATTTATCATTAGCTACATGGCTCAAACTTCAGGCTTGGCTTTTGAACAGGGCAAGGAATGAGCTACCCCAAGCTTTGCCAAAATCTTATCCATCAAACACCAATTACTTAACCCGCTCTGAAACAAATTCACACCGACAAACACAGTGAACCAGAGCCAATTGCTAGAATGAAAAACAGGGCTTGCTTCAACCCCCAGCGACAACGACAGTAATATAAACGTACCTGCCATTGTCCGCGTTACACGAGTGATCGTCATGAATAACTCCTTATTTTTAATATTAAAAATCGCTAATATTTTAACCAAGTTCAAGTTACGCCACAAGTAAAGTCAAAAACCAGCGACTCACAATAAAGCCATACCCCAACACTAAAAACCCACTTAAATCATCACACCCCATAAATCATGGCAATCAATTCCGACTAAAACACTCACAAAGCCCATTTTCACTTATAACCTCATGAAAAATAATATACTTACCCATGCTTGACAGCTAACAGATACACATGGCATAACTTTTTGAGCAAACAGTTGCAAAAACTAAGCATTAACTCAGCAAGCAACTTGTTTTGGCTGCCAGGTGAAGACGCTGTTTCAGGGGAAAACAACTGCCGTCGTTCATCACTACAAAAACAACTGCACTATTGTTATCGCTAAATATAATGGGGAGAAATATATGAAAGCACGTTGGTTAGGTATTCCTGCTGCGGCAGTTTTGATGATGGGGATTGGTCAGGCGGCAAATGCAGATGCCCAGGCACTGGCAAAAAAAAGTGGCTGCTTTGCCTGCCACAGTATTGAAAAGAAAGTGGTTGGCCCAGCCTGGAAAGATGTTGCTGCCAAATACAAAGGTGATGCAGGTGCTCAAGCCGCATTGATCGGCAAGGTCAAAAAAGGCGGTAAAGGTAATTGGACATCAGTGACTGGTGGTGTACCAATGCCTCCCTACTCACCTCGTGTAGCTGATGCTGATATTGAAACACTGGTTGATTTTATCCTGTCCCTGTAATTCAATTTTTCAGCAAAAAAGCCAGCCGCAAAGCTGGCTTTTTTTTGCCTAATAATCGGAACCCGGTGTTAAAATCCGGATGATTAGGGAACACAAAGGACTTATCGTTGACTGCACCCACGCAAATACCTGTTGTCATAACTCTCTCAGGCAATGACCCGACGGGAGGCGCTGGAATACAGGCCGACATTGAGGCCATCGCCAGCATGGGCTGCCATGCCGCACCAGTGATCACCGCGCTTACGATACAAGATACAACTGGCGTCTCCCGTTTTGACCCGGTCGACCCAACCATCATCATCGAACAGGCTCGCGCAGTGCTCGAAGACATGCCTGTCGCCGCCTTCAAAATCGGCATGATAGGCAGCATGGAAAATGTTGAAGCCATTCACAGCATCCTGATCGACTACCCCGCCATTCCCGTGGTACTCGACCCGGTTTTATCCGGCGGCGGCGGTGGCAGCCTGTCTGACCCGCATGTCATCGATGCCATCATTAGCATGCTGATTCCGCAAACCACCGTGTTTACCCCCAACAGCAATGAAGCCCGCATTCTCGCCGCCGAAGCCGACAGCCTCGATGCCTGCGCCCAGGAACTGCTCGATATGGGTGCTGAGTTTGTTCTGGTTACTGGCGCAGATGAAAACACCCCCACAGTGGAAAACCGCCTCTATGCCGAGCACCGCTGTCTGGAAACCTATACCTGGGAACGCCTGCCGCATCGCTATCATGGCTCGGGGTGCACCCTAGCCTCAACCATCGCCGCAATGTTGGCCCAAGGGCTGGATCCCGCCATCGCCGTCCATGAGGCACAGGAATATACCTGGGAAGCGCTCAATAATGGCTATCGCATCGGCATGGGCCAACACCTGCCCAACCGCCTGTTCTGGGCCCGCGATGAAGACGAAAGTGAACAACCATGAATCCGCTATCAGGGCTCTACGCCATCACCGCTGGCCAGCTATCGACAGAAGGCAGGCTCATCCAGGCGGTCAGTGAAGCCATCGCCGGTGGTGCCCGCATCATTCAATATCGCGACAAAAGTGATGATCCGTCACGACGTTTTCATGAAGCCCAACAGCTATTACAACTCTGCCATCAACACCACACCACCCTGATCATTAATGACGACATTGATCTGGCCGCCGAGGTTGGTGCCGATGGCGTTCATCTCGGCCGCGACGACGGCAACATCGACTCCGCCCGCCAACAGCTCCCCAAAGGTATAATCGGTGTCTCCTGTTACAATGATTGGCAACGGGCACAGGCCGCCACGCAGGCGGGGGCAGACTACATTGCCTTTGGTGCCTTTTTTCCGTCAACAACAAAACCGGATGCACCCCAGGCAGAACCAAACCTGCTGCAACGCGTCAAACAGGAACTGAATATCGCCGTTGTCGCCATTGGCGGCATCACAGCAGAAAATGGCGCACCCTTGATCGACGCCGGGGCAGACATGCTAGCGGTGGTGCAAGGCGTGTTTGGCCAGCCCGACATCCGTCAGGCCGCCAGACAATACGCTCAATTATTTAACTAAATATTAAGAATGAAGGACGCAACATGACCCGTTCACACGATCTATTCCAGGCTGCCCAGAAACATATTCCGGGTGGCGTCAATTCACCCGTCCGTGCCTTTCGCGGTGTCGGTGGTGACCCCATTTTTTTCAAAAAGGGTGAAGGCGCTTACCTCTGGGACGAAGACGACAAGCAATACATCGACTATGTTGCCTCATGGGGCCCGGCCATTCTTGGTCACGCCCATCCCAAGGTGCTTGCTGCCGTGGCCGAGACCATTAAAAACGGCCTCAGTTTTGGTGCCCCCACCGAACTGGAAACCCGCATGGCCGACCGTGTCTGCGATATTATGCCATCAATAGATATGATCCGGATGGTCAGCTCCGGCACCGAAGCCACCATGAGCGCCATCCGTCTGGCGCGTGGTTTCACCGGCCGCGACAAGATCGTTAAATTCGAAGGCTGTTACCACGGCCATGCCGATTCCCTACTGGTGAAGGCCGGTTCCGGCGCCCTGACCCTGGGTGTGCCCACCTCACCAGGTGTACCTGCGGCCCTGGCCGAACACACCCTCACCCTCGATTTCAACGATCTGGACCAGGTGCGTGACACCTTCGCCAAGATCGGCGGTCAAATCGCCTGCATCATTGTTGAACCCGTGGCCGGCAATATGAACTGCATTCCACCCAAGGCCGGTTTCCTTGAAGGCCTGCGTGAAATCTGTGATCAATATGAATCAGTGCTGATTTTTGACGAGGTAATGACCGGCTTTCGCGTTGCCCTTGGCGGTGCCCAGGCACACTACGGCATCATCCCTGACCTGACCACGCTGGGCAAGGTCATCGGCGGCGGCATGCCGGTGGGCGCCTTTGGCGGCAAACACGAAATCATGGAACAAATCTCTCCACTCGGCCCGGTCTATCAGGCTGGCACTCTGTCTGGCAATCCAGTAGCCATGGCTGCCGGTCTGGCCAATTTGGAAGAACTCTCCAAGCCCGGTGTTTATGAGGAACTGAGTCACTTGACCGAAAAGCTGGCCAAAGGTCTGGTAACCCGCGCCAAGGCCTTCGACATTCCCATGTGTGAAAATCATGTCGGTGCCATGTTTGGCGTTTTCTTCTCCGGCGAAGAAAAGGTCGACAACTTCTATCAGGTCACCCAGTGTGACGTTGAACGCTTCAAGCTGTTTTATCACGGCATGTTGAACGAAGGCATCTACCTGGCCCCATCCGCCTACGAGGCCGGGTTTGTCTCTACGGCTCACAGCAAACGTGAGATCAAACAAACCCTGATCGCGGCAGAAAAGGTCTTCTCTACAATTTAAGCTGGAAATATACACATGCAATACCGCCGCCTCGGCCGCACGGATATCAACGTCAGCGCCCTCTGCCTTGGCACCATGACCTATGGTGAGCAAAACAGCGAGACTGAGGCCCATCAGCAACTCGATGCCGCCCTGGCGGCGGGCATCAATTTTATCGACACCGCCGAAATGTATCCGGTGCCACCCATGGGCGAGACTCAGGGCTTAACCGAGACCTACATCGGTTCCTGGCTCAAGGCCCGTGGCAACCGTGACCAGGTCATTCTGGCCACCAAGGTCTCTGGACCATCAGCAGCATTCACCCATCTGCGTGGTGGCAAGCTCGGTTTTGACCACCATAATATCGAAACAGCTTTAAACCAAAGCCTGCAACGGCTGCAAACCGATTACGTCGATCTGTATCAATTGCACTGGCCCGAACGCAGCACCAACTATTTTGGTCAGCTGGGTTATCAACAGCCGGAAAATGACAGCTTCACCGCCTTTGAAGCAGTGCTGACCGTGCTGGCCGAACAGGTTCAGGCTGGCAAAATTCGCCACATCGGTCTATCCAACGAAACACCCTGGGGCAGCATGCGCTTTCTGCAACTAGCAGAACAACTCAGCCTGCCCCGTGTCGTCAGCATCCAAAACCCCTATTCACTGCTGAATCGTAGCTTTGAAGTGGGCCTGGCCGAAATCGCCCATCGTGAAGACCTGGGGCTGCTGGCCTATTCACCCCTGGCCTTTGGTGTGTTGAGCGGTAAATACCTGGACGGCCCCTGGCCGGCTGATGGCCGCCTGACCTTGTTCGACCGCTTTGTTCGCTACACCAGCCCTCAAGGCGTGGCTGCCACCCGCGCCTATGTTGAACTGGCCCGCGACCACAACCTGCAACCAGCACAAATGGCACTCGCCTATGTCACCAGCCGGCCGTTTGTCAGCAGCAATATCATCGGTGCCACCACCATGGCGCAACTGCAACAAAACATCGACAGCGCTGACTTGAACTTGTCTGGCGAAGTACTGGATGCCATCGAAGCCATACATCAACAATATACCTACCCATGTCCATAAAGATGAAAACACCGCTACGCTCCCTGATTATGGCCATGTTGGGGCTGGGTTTTTGCACCAGCCTGCAAGCTGCCGTCACAATTGAACCCGCTGTTGTCCCTGTGGGCAAGGCCAGCCAGGTGACAATAGGCTTCGATCATGCGGAAACAATTGCCGCCATCAACCTGCAACCGGGCAGCCCCTATCTGAAACAACGCCTCAATCTAAACGGTAAAAATAACGGCGACTATCAGGTCAGTCGCCGCCACAACGGTATTTATATCCGTGATCGTGACAACAGGCTAATCGCCTTTTTCGACAGCGAGCGCCCCAGTGTCAACAGCCACCACTATCAGTTTGCCGCCGCCAATGAGCGCGGCATGCAAGTCTACAAAGAGCATGACTGGGGCCAAAAATCTCCTGTTGCCACGTATCGAACCAGCAGCCCAGCACTGGATATCAGCGTTGATAATGGCCTGGCCTTTTTGGCCACCGGTATGGGAGGGTTAACCGTGCTGAACGTGGAAAATACAGAGCAGCCCCAATGGTTGGGTAGCCATCAAAAATTGGGGCGAGCAATAAAAGTATCTTCTAAAGCTGGTCGGGTAGCGGTTTTGAATGATAGTGGTATCGTTTTTTTACTCGATATCCGCAACCCGGTGGAGCCCACCACCATCAGCAGCTACCGCAGTGATGCCCCCCTGCTGGACATTGCTCTGCACCAAAACCAGCTGTTTGCACTGACCAACCACGAGATTCAGGTCATCGATTTCAGCGCCATCACCCCACAACTCAGCAACGAGGGTTTGGACTTCGGCCAGGGCGTCAATCTGGGTGGCGAGCGCCGCGCCTTTATCCACAACCAGCTGGCGTATGTTGCCGACTGGTTCTCCGGCATCCACATCTATGATCTGAGTCGGCCACGTCAGCCTGAGCTGCTGTCCAGCTTCCACACCCCCGGCTCGCCCAAGGGCATTGTCGTCCGTGACGGGGTGGCCTTTGTCGCCGATGACGATCATGGCCTGCAGATCATCGATGTCAGCGATCCCGTGAATCCGAAACAGATTTCAACCCTGCTGACCCAGGGTCTGGCCTACACCCCTCGATTGGTTGGCGACCTGCTTTACCTCGCCAGCCATCGCGGCGGCTTTCAAATCATCGACGTCAGCGATGTCACCCAGCCTGAATTAATCAGCGAATACGATACCGACGGCAAGGCCTGGTCGATGGAGGTGCATGACAACATCGCCTATATCGCTGACGACGACACCGGCCTATTGATGTTCGATGTCACTGATCCGGCCACCCCCGAGCTGATCGGTCAGTATTTCACCGCTGCCGCAGCCGAAGAAGTAACCATCCGTGACAACATCGCTTACGTCGCCTTCTTCGATGATGGCCTGCATATCCTCGATATCAGTGAACCAAGTCATCCAAAACTCATCAGCCAACTGGCCATTCCCGGCAATGCCCGTGGTCTGGATTTGATCGATGACAAACTCTATGTCGCTGGCTGGTTGTCCGGGGTACATGTGGTGGATGTCAGCAATATTAAACAGCCTAAACTGCTGGGCAGCCATGACACCCGTGGTGCCAGCTGGGGCCTGAAAATTGAAGGCCAGCTCCTCTATGCCATGGACTGGTGGGGCGGCATCAGCGTCATTGATGTCAGCAATGCAAGCCAGCCAACAGCCGTGGGCGGTTACCACAATCGTGGCCGGGTCAATCACATCGCCGCCCAGGGCAATTACACCTTTGTCGCCCAGGGCAGCAACGGCCTACAGGTGTTTGATATCAATAATCCACTCAATCCAACCTGGACCACCGGCATCAGCTTTCCCGGTCAGGCCAGACAAGCGACAATCCATGAGCAACGCGCCTATGTCGCCGCTGGTGATGGTGGCATGGCCATTGTCGATATCAGCAACCCCTTCAATATCCGTTGGCTGGGCAGCTATGACAGCCTCGGTGAAACCCGTGCCGTGACAGCTGATGCTGACTACGCCTATCTGATCGACAGCCATGAAGGCTTGGTGGCTATCAGCATCGACAAAGACAATCCACGCAAACTAGCCAGCCTCAACATTAAGGTCAATGACCTGTGGCTGCATGACGGTCTGCTCTACCTTGCGACTGATAAGGGGGTTGAGGTGGTGCAACTGAATAAAGACGAGCAGTTTGAATTCGTCAGTCAATTTGAAATCAACGCTGGCGCACAGCAAATCACAGGAGACAGCCAGCGTGTTTATGTCAGCAGTGGCAACACTGTTCTTAACCTGCAACGCAAATCATTACAGCAACTCAGCAAGATCAAGATTGACGGCCGGATCACCGATCTGCAAGCCAACCCGTCACAACTGTTGGTCAGCACCGGCAATACCCTGTTCAGCATCGACAAGCGTAACTCACAATTGACCAACCGCTACCCGCTGCTGGCCAGTAGCAGCGCCATTACCTATCACCGCGGAGTGGTATACATCAGTGGCGAAGAGACCATTACCGCACTCCGCCCCATGCCAAACCTGCAACAGCAATCGCAGGGACTGGCCGTGATTCAATTCAACCTGCCCGAGACCTTGAGCATCGGCAGCTATAATCTCAACATCCGCTATCAAGATGGTTCAGATGAAATCATTCACAACGCCATTCAAGTTGAAATGCCGATATTTTCCAAACCCAAGTTGAACATGGATGATTTCAAAAAACTGCTGCAACAACAGAAACAAAATAGCGACCTATTCACTGATCCGTCAGCTAAATAGCGTCTCTACTTTCAGATTGAACCACAATCAAGGCAGAGCGTTCTTAGCATGTTACCTACTGTAACGTTGTGACATAGAGTGCATCAAACTGAAAACCCCAGAGCAATCGAAAGTATAAAAACACAACCAGGCTAGAATCATATCATAGCAAGCCTGTAAACATTTATAGAACAAGACTTATCACCGAATTATGGCTAAAATCATAGCCAAGCATAAAAAATATAAAACAATTAAAGAAACTCATGACTCGCTTGCTTGGCATACTGCTAATACTTTTATCGGCACTGACAAATCCTCTACACGCTGCCAGTGATGGGCCTGACAAGCTGTTAATCTTATTGCCCGAGATTAATGCCACATACAACCGCATCTTCGGCGAAATTCTCACCGGCATCGCCGCCCATAATGGTGTCAGCATCTACGCCTATTCACTCACCAAAGACAGCAAAAAAAACGATATACAAAACGAAATCGACAACAACCAGATTGACGCTATTATTGCACTGGGGCACGCCAGCTATAATATTTCTAAAAAGTTTCAAGACCAGCTGCCAGTCATACATGGCGGCATGGTCATCACCCCGAATGGTCACAGCGGCATTAGCCTGGTTGGCTCTCCCACTCAGTTCTTTGCCCACTTAAAAAATATTGCGCCAAACGTTAAACGTGTCTTCACTGTATACAATGAAAAAAACAGTGGCTGGCTAATACGCATCGCCGAGGAAGAAGCCCTCAAATTGAATATTGAACTACGAGCATTAGAAGCCTCGGATATTCGCAGTGCGGCGCGGAATTTTAAAACCATCCTGTCTGAAGCCAGCAGTACCACAGATGCCATATGGTTACTGTTTGATAAGGTCGTGCCAAACCAAACCATCTTGCCATTGGCACTTGATGCCGTCTGGAAAAAGAACATCATCCTGTTCTCAAATAACCCGGCTTATACAAAACGTGGCGCTCTGTTTTCGCTTTTCCCTGACTATGAAAAAATGGGCTACAGTCTGGCCGAATTCAGCAAAAAACAAATCAACACCAAGACTCCCTTAGTGATCCCATTGTCGAGCCTGAAGGTATCCGTCAACGAACGAACGGCATCACACCTAGGGCTGAATCACTCCAGTGGTCAACGTGCATCTTTCGACATTATTTACCCCCTCAGATAGAAAGAATAAAAGCAGTGGCCAACACACAAAACAAAACAAAAAGTTTCCGTGCGCAGCTAACGGCAATCGTTACTATTGGCATAGTGGTGCTTGCCATTGCCAGTGCACTCTCATCCGCCTGGATAACAAAGGTTCATATAGAAGATCAGTTATTTGAAGATGGGCAACAAATCACGGAATCATTGGCAAAACAGTCAGCACTGGCACTGATATACGATAGCCCGGAAAACGCCAAAGATGCTGCTGATACGGCGATGGGATTCCCGGATATTGAACAACTTGCCATTGTAGACACCAACAACAAGGTAATCCTCCAACGTGGTGGCTTTCTAAAAACAAGCAATATTAGTAATTCTGACAAGCAAATAGTTTCATTGCTGGAAGAAGGCATTAATCACTGGATATTTCTAGCACCTGTTTTTCTCACCTCAGAGACAACGACTGATGATGCAACCCTGCTATTCCAGTCTGAAATTAAAAAAGAGTTACTCGGCTATGTTCTGGTTAAAAAAGAAAAGAGCAAAATCAATGAAGTTTTCTATGCCGCCATTATCAATAACCTTGGTATCAGCCTGTTATTTTCCACCCTGCTATTGTTAGTCATACACATTTTCTTCAATCGCCTGATTACCCCTCTGGACAACCTGGCATCTGTTATGGAACGTGCAGAGGATGAAAAAACAAATGTGCTTGCAACCGAGGAGGGTCCACGCGAGGTAATTGGACTTGCCCGGGCCTTTAACAAAATGATAGAAGCACTGGCAGAACAGCAGGAACAGCTAAAACACCACAATGAAATTTTGGAATATGAGGTTGAAGAACGCACACGCGATTTAGTCTATGCACGTGATATGGCAATCAAAGCCAACCGCAACAAATCAAACTTTCTTTCAAATATCAGCCATGAGCTTCGCACTCCATTACAATCCATACTTGGATATAGCGACCTGATTATTGAGGTTCTGCCACAAGAACAGGGTGACATTCAACATGATGTAAATACCATTATTCAAAATGCTGAGCATTTGCTGCAAATGATCAATTCCATCCTGGATTTGGCTAAGGCTGAAGCAGGTAAAATAGATATAAAACTAAAACCAGCAAATCTCAATCAATTTGTTGCAGATGTAGTCAGCACCATAAAACCTCTAATGATCCCCAATAACAACAAATTTCAGCTCTCCAAACAGCTCAACCAAGACGAAATCAATATTGATGCCATTAAATTACGTCAAATATTACTCAATTTATTAGGCAATGCGGCTAAATTTACCCACGATGGGACCGTTAACTTTAGTGCTATACAAACATCAGATACGCTGCAATTTCAAATAAAAGACAGCGGCATTGGCATGAATAAAGACCAGGTTGAACATATTTTCGATCCCTTTTACCAAATTGATGGCAGTCACACACGTCGCTACGAAGGCACTGGGTTAGGCCTCGCGATTACCTATCAATTTTGTCAATTAATGGAGGGGTCTATAACCGTTGAGAGCGAAGAAGGAATTGGATCAACGTTCAATGTGATTATTCCTTTGAATTAAATTTTTTACGGCTCTAATCCCTAAAGGATGTATGGAGGAAGTTGTTTTGGAGATTGGACAAAATGTCATGATTGTCAGCATGGATGAAATGCAGAAAAATGCAATTCACCATGTACTGGTACAATCCGGCTTTAAAAACCTTATTTCTGCCATTGGTAGTCAGGCAGCCATTAATTTACTTGCTGATAATCAATTTGACGCTATTGTCTGTGCGGTAGACCTAAAACCTGTCGATGGCTGGCGATTCGCCAGAATAATTCGTTCAGGTGCGCTGACAATCAAATCAAACACACCCATCGTCATGCTGTCTGACGGCTATAGCGAACGCATTGCCCTCGCCACGTCAAAAGCATTTCAGATTAATCGTTTCATTCCTTATGAAAAATTTCATACCCTGCCATCTGTCTTATCAGATCTTTTTCGTCAGAACAACCCAGGCGCACCCAAATCAAGCCTGCTAATTATTGAAGACTATCCAGACACCGTTGAACTCTGCAAACGTGTGTTATCAAATCGTTTTGATATTGACGTAGCAACAACCGGAAAGTCGGGACTGGATAGCTGGATGCAGAAGCGTCATGACCTCGTTCTACTAGACGTCATGTTGCCCGAAATGTCTGGCAATCAAGTACTAAAAAAAATCATTAATGAATCACCCAGCCAGTCCATCGTGATGATGACAGCACAATCAACACCAGAACGTGCCGCACAACTCATTATTGACGGCGCTGTTGATTATATTTCAAAACCATTTCGTGCAGATCAATTACGCCAGGTCTGTGAAATTGCAGTTCAACGTCAGGATTTTATCCTCAGCAATAAAGAATTCACTGAACATGAACAGGCCCTGCACCGAGAAAAAGAACTAGCCGAGATCACACTACAATCCATTGCCGATGGTGTCATCCGAACCAATGCTCTGGGACAAATTGAATATATGAATCCTGCGGCTGAACAAATTACCGCCTGGAAACAGTCTGAATCACTAAACAAGCCAGTCACAAATATTCTCCGTAGTTTCTTCGACAACAATAAACCTGCATCGAGTCCTGTTGATATCTGCCTAAACAAGCACGCTACAATTTTTAGCTCCCCGGATATTAGTTATCTGAATCGAAATGGTACAAAACTAAAAATTGATCATGTCACCTCTCCCATTAGAAACCGAACTAATGACATTATTGGTGCTGTTATGGTATTTCGCGACATTACCGAAGAACATGAACTGGCAATAAAACTCGACTATCAAGCCAAACATGATGCCCTTACCGGACTGGCCAATCGTTCTGCCTTTGAAAACAATTTAGAAAAAATGATTACCAGCATCAACCGCAATGGGGATGAACATGCCCTCTGTTATATCGACCTTGATCAATTCAAAATTATAAATGATACCTGCGGCCATATTGCGGGTGACCAATTATTGCAAAAGGTATCTTCAATCATTCTCAACAAAACCCGTTTAAACAGAGACACCTTGGCACGCTTTGGTGGTGACGAGTTTGTATTATTACTATCAGACTGCCCCCTTGACCATGCCGTACGAATTACCGAAGAAATTTGTAAAGAGATACATGAATACCGCTTTATCTATGATAATAAAACTTTTGCCGTTGGTGCCAGCATAGGCGTTGTACCCATCACTGAAAAAATAACCAATGTTAATGATGCCCTGCGCATGGCAGATAATGCCTGTTATGTCGCTAAAGAAAAAGGCCGTAACCGTATTCATATCTATCATGCCAACGACCATGAAATGGTTAAGCGCAGTGGTGAAATGCACATCGTCTCGACAATCAACCATGCACTTGAAAATGATGGCTTCTCGCTTTTTTATCAAGACATTAAATCATTAACCGATACCGGTTTGGGTAAGCATATTGAAATCTTAATTCGAATGAAGGATGGAAATGGAGGTTGGATAACACCTGGATTATTCCTTCCCACAGCAGAGCGTTATAACATTGCACCCAAGATTGATCGCTGGGTCGTAAGCTCTCTAATGAGCTGGTTATCCAACAACAAACATTGCCTTGATCAAATGGAAATGTGTTCCATAAATCTTTCAGGACTGTCATTCAGTGATGAAAAATTTTCCAGCTTCGTTAAACATGAGATTCAATCAAAAGGGATTCCGGCTAAAAAAATATGTTTTGAAATCACTGAAACAGCGGCTATTGGCAATCTTCAGGATGCCATCGACTTCATTCACACAATGAAAAAATCTGGTTGTTCATTTGCATTAGATGACTTTGGCAGTGGTATGTCCTCTTATGCCTATTTAAAAGCATTGCCAGTCGATTATCTGAAAATTGACGGCATGTTTGTAAAAGATATTCTTATTGATCCGATCGATAAAGCCATGGTGAAATCAATTAATGAAATCGGACACGTATTCGGATTAAAGACCATTGCCGAATTTGTTGAAAATATAGACATAATGTCTGACCTAAAAGATCTCGGTGTTGATTATGCACAGGGCTATGCCATCAATAAACCAGCACACATCGATACCTTTTATGACAGCAACGCTTATTCTTAGAGAGCTTTGCACGAAAAATAGTTTTCGTTCCAGCAAGACAAAAATGATCGATAAACCGGAGTTTACTGGAGTAAATGAGGATTTTGAGATCATTTTTAACGCCGCTGGGGCGGAAAATATGAATCGTGCAAAGGTCTCTCTTAAAAAGGAAGATCAAAAAATAAACAACACCAATATGCACCTGGCCAGCCATTGCAATCAATAGCAATGTGATTGTTCAGAAATTTAATTTCGGTCCGGAACATCCCTTGCGACAACCCCTTGATAATCAATATCATCACAGCGTAGGGGTAAAAAGGAGTTAGGAATTTTATCGCGCGTGTCAACATAACAAGCCGTTACACCACTGGAAACTAATGTGGCATACATCCTATAGGCCTCTTCACCAGTGAAGCCCTGGTCTGATAAAAAGGCAGATACATAACCATTGATGTTCATGCTTTCGTTATAATTCGTTGCTAGATAGTCTTCTATCCTATAGGCCAGCGTCAGATGCTCGCCAATATCAAAATCCAATTGTTCTGTTACTCTTTCCATTGCAGCAATACGCTCATCACCTTTGGCAATGGGCCGCGCATAGCCCATTATTTCCGGTTTTCCCCTGCGTACACGATTGCCAGATAAAACAATCTCTTCGATTGACTTCCCAGCCTGGGAGTCCAGGCAGGCGTGTTGAATAAAAGCCAAGCCTTCAATTAACGGCCGCACCCCGTAAGCCCGCGCATCTGTGGCCAAAGTGCCGGCACAGGTGGCCGCCATGGCAGAGGTTTGCATAGTGCCTGCCAATGCCCCGATCTGGTTACACCAGATACGCGGGTCTGGCCAACTCAGGCAAATAAACACCGCCTCAACCCAATCTGCCAGGGGTCGCTCTGGCAGTCGACCCGTGGCATTAAGCATGACCACCTGCATATAGGATGTCTTGCCAACAAAATCATCCATCATGGAATAACCGTGATTAAAGATCCCTTGGCCAATCTTCCAACCGCCTTTGCTGCTGAATATCTTGCCGCGCCGTTGATCCCAAAAGCCGGTGTTATTTTTCATATTCAATCTGGTAGTCCTCATCGGCAATGAAGGGCATGGCGGTCATGGGTTTATTGGCCAACTCTACACCGTGAGCAAATAGACCCGGGGCACTGATAATTTGATAAATGCCCGCCGCCGCACGGGGTTGAAAACCCAGGTCTGTCAGCACGGCGGCAACGATGCCTGTGGTCAGCCAGCCCATGCCCTCTTCGGCCAATGCCCGGGCGAACTGCTGCCCCCAACTGAGTGCAGTGCCTGCCGCAGGCATTTGCAGCAAATGCCCGGCAATTTGTTGGCTCATATTGTCGATGCCGCTGTAATGGCTGCCAAACCCCGGGGCAATATTACAGTCACCTTCGGCGGGCCATTCAATCGTTGTCAATAACTGCCGTGCCGTATCCTGTGCCGGTTTACGTTGTTGTTGGCGCAAAAAACGCATGCCCTCTTCCAGGCTGCCAGCGCCATTATGTTTGCCACTCAGGGTGGTTAAGGCAATGGGTAAAATTAAGCCCGGGTCAGTCTTGCCAATCCCTGCATTCATGGCGGCACGGGTGGCCGGATGGCGTGGGCCGGGATTGATAAAAGCGACCATCAGCGCTTCAAGTAAAGAAGCCTCGTCCGCAGTAGGCAATTCACCGCGAAACAATAAATAAAGCACATCAACAAAGCTGCGCTTTTGCATCAACTGCATCAGGTCATAGCCATGACAACGGCTTTGAGCCGTGATATAGGCGTTATCTGCCGCAGGCAACTCTTGCCAGAGGCGGGTTGCCGTGCGCTTGACATAAACATCATCCCGCTTGCGAACCTGGGCCGAGGGTTTGGCGCTGCTACTCATATCGTTATTTCAGCTTATATTGTGCTTGCAGATAAACCGCACGGCCTTCCAGTGGATAATCATCGGAGATGACACCATTACTCGGTTCACGGGCATCGTCATCAAAGGCATTTTTGGCACTCAGTGCAAACTGCCAAGGCTGATTATAAGGCCGGTAGCGCAGGGCTAAATTCACCGTGGTGTAATCACCAATGGCGGAGCGGCTGTCAGCCACATCACGGGCACGGTCAGCCACCCAGTTAGCCTGACCATACAGTGACCATGCCGCTATCAACTTGTGATCAAGCGCCACAAATAGTTGCCGCCTGGGGGCATCCTTGATGGCTAATCCGTCACTATCATTAGTGGAATATTGCAGGGCCACATTAGCCTTGAGCTGCGTGGCATTGCTTAGCGCCCAGCTGGCCTCAAACTCAAGCCCATGACCATTCTGTTTGCGAATATTTTCTGCCGTACCGTTAACAAACTCAATCAAGTCATCGGCCTGATAGACAAATAAATTCAGCATGGTTTGCAAATCAAAGGTGGGGCGGTAGTCAAAAACCAGTTCCAGCATATCGATTTTTTCCGGCTCAAGATCCGGGTTACCCAGGACAACCGGATTATTTTCAAAAAACAGCTCGGTCAAACTGGGGGCTCGAAAGGCGCGACCATATAACAGCTTGCTGGTAAGGTTATAGTCCATGGCCCACACCAGGGCCAGGCGTGGATTGGTAGTGCTGCCAAAATCGGAATAATCATCATAGCGAATACCGGCCGTCAGCTCCCAGTCACGCCCCAGGCGCAACTCGTCCTGAAACGAAACATAACGCACGGTGCGTGAGCGATCCTGAACGTAAATATTTGCCGTGCCGGTCAAGTCGGTTAAGGTGCCACTGACGGGACTCACTGTTCCATCGATAACACCGGGGCCAAAGTTTTTTGTTTCCGTTGCTTTAAGCTCATCACGATCAAGCCCCACCGCCAGGCGTAAGCGGTGACCCTGCCAACCCTCATAAGCCGCCGCGACTTCAAGACGGGAATCCGTCAGTTTTCCACCTGGATTCCCCCAAATGCCATCGGGAAAAGAGACCATACAGGGTG
>JAJRUN010000005.1 GCA_024277755.1 Gammaproteobacteria bacterium
CCGGTGCAAAACTGGAATCTCACACTGTCCCAACTGAGCATTCATTTTGAGGGGCGCCTGGAGGATTATCTGACGCTGTGATTTTTAACTGACACAGAGTTTTGAACACCCTCGGTTTCAACAGATAAAAAACGTGCCCGCCGTTGGTACAACCTTGGCCGGCTATTTATCTAATTCTATAAAAGCATCTGCTGAGTTTTTATGCGGGACACTATGACAACGCTCACAAGTCCATAAACTGAATGAGACCTTGTCATGACAACGGCCACAGAACTCTCCCTTGAGTATCTTCTCCATTGATACGGGATTGGCTTCAAACTGTGGTTGAAATATTTTCGGATGGCAGTTATTACATGTCAGCCATTCAGTATGCGCCAAATGTGGAAACCTGACATGAGGCATATTAGCTGTCTGCTTCATAATAATATCCATATCGGTTTCCAACATCATTTCACCGCCAAATTCATCACCACTTAAACTACGGCGCGGATTAATCTTCCCATCTCGGAGCGCTCTAACCCAGTCAACTCGACCTCTTCTATCAAGCGGAAAATCAATCATTGCCTCAACAGGTTCCTGAAGTATCTGAATGGTTTCATTCTCAGGATCGTGAATACCGTCCTCTACGAGGCGTTGAGTTTGATAGGTATCCGCTGCAGAAGCTGAATTACCAATCAGAATCAGGAAGATTATTGTCAGACTACGCCACATAATTACCCGTCCATTGAAAATATATAAGGCAAAACGATACGAACTTTTGCCATTGAATACAAGTTGTTTAGGTCATTTGAGGGATTATAGCCATGAACCTATCACGCGCACTTGGGTCACACTATTTAATCAAATATAATCGCAGCCCAAGCAGTAAATTTAAGGATAATCATCGTATGCTATCAACTATTAGCCGCCTTGCATCAATTTTGGTGCTGGCAACACTGACGCTGGTAAATACAGCCACTGCACAACCACTAAGCACGTCTGAATTACAGCAAATCATAGAAAAGGCAAACAATGATGATATTCAGGCCCAGGCTGACTTGGCAAATCGATATTTTATCGGTGATGGAGTGCCCTTGGATATTCCAAAGGCCGCCACCTGGTATGAGAAACTTGCCAACAGTGGCGTAACCAAAGCTCAACTCACGCTTGGGCTTATCTACATCAAAGGTGATGGAGTACAGCAGGACAATGTTCAAGCACTTCACTGGCTTAATATGGCTGCCGAACAACTCTCAGAAGTCGCACAATATCTTCTAGGTGTCGCCCATGCTGAAGGTCATGGCACGAAAATAGATAAGGTAAAGGCCTATATGTGGTACGAAGTTTCGGCGGCAATGGAATACAAAGACGCCATTGACGCGCGAACCGAGCTTGCTAAGCATTTATCCAAACAAGAAATCAGGCATGCTGAAGAAATGGCCACTGACTGGTGGTTGCGATTTCATCAATAAAAAGCTCCATCTAGGCTGGATGTGCTGCCACGAGCAGGTCTATCTCATGTTTAGCCTTGGTGTTGCCTGATTCACCCGCCATGCGGAACCATTCCAGTGCCTTTTCGATATTACGAGCCACACCCCAGCCATTACGGTAGAGTGTACCTACATAGTATTGCGCTTCAGCATCCCCCTGATTGGCTGCCGCCATGAATGACTCAGCGGCTTTGTTCAGATCACGGATGTTATCGTCGGCCTGCATATAAACCAGGCCGAGATTAAACTGAGCACTGACTTCACCTTGCTGACTCGCAAGACGATACCACTGAACTGCCTTTGCGTAATTCTGCGCCACGCCAATTCCCTTATGAAACATATACCCCAGACTGGCCTGAGCTTTCGCATTGCCTTGACGGGCAGAGTTTTTATACCACATGATGGAACGCTGCATATCCGGCTCAACACCAGCGCCCCTACGATACATGAAAGCAAGGTTATTTTGAGCACCAGCATGCCCCTGCATAGCAGCCTTATAAAACCAGCCAAAGGACTTTTTTGCATCCCGGGCGACACCGTCGCCATTCATATACATATAAGCAATACTGGCCTGTGCTTCAGGATGACCCTGTTCAGCAGCCTTAAGCAACCAAACCATGGCTTTGTCATAGTCCAATTCAATACCAATACCTTTTTTATACATAAAACCAAGACTATATTGAGCATAACGATAACCTTGCTCTGCAGCTTCTTTGTACCATTTACTGGCCAGACTATAATCAATCGCAACACCATCCCCGTAATAATACATATCCGCCAGGGCATACTGGGCTGCTGCTAATTTATTGTCAGCGGCTTTGCTTAACCATTTAAGCGCCAGCCAGGTATCATGAGGAATACCCTCTCCTTTGCTATACATATAACCAATGCTGAATTGGCCATAAGCATTCCCCTGAACTGCAGCCTTGCGATACCATTTGGCAGCCTCGGAGTAACTTTGACTTACACCTTCGCCATAGTAGAAAGAATCACCAATTTTGCTTTGATCTGCAGGGCTGGCAGCATCAAAAACACTGGTTTTGCAATCATAGGAAAGCTGTTCATCCTGCTGCCAATCAAAGCAGCTCAAATTGATAGTTTGAGAGCCTAGATGAGTCAGGGTTGTAGCGGTACTTGCTAAAACCGGGGTTGCCATCAACATAACAGTTGAGAGCAAACTTAGAGCAAAATTCCTGGTAATTTTATTTTCCACAAAACACCTCATAACCATTTGATATTATTATATTTACAACAATAAAACTCAAATAGGACAGAGCATTGAAAGTCATATAACAATATTAATCTCACAAGATATATCGGTATTAAAAAACTGATCTTTAATAAAAATGTAGTAAAAAATAGTTATTTTTAAGCTCAAGACTTCACCCTGGCTGCCGAAATAAATAGCTGCGTCATAAGTCGTTGGTGCAAGCATTTTTTTGGCAGAATGAAGTAAAAAGGAGCAGTCATAACATGCAGGTCAACACCCCGCCACGCCGCCGAACACTTCTGATAATTATGGATGGCTTTGGACTCAACCCCAGCAAGATCAATAATGGTATTGCCGCAGCTGAAACGCCCCGTTTAGATGAATACTTTGAGCGCTATTCGCTAACTGAACTACAAGCCTCTGGCAGCGCCGTTGGTTTACCTGAAGGCCAAATGGGAAATTCAGAAGTAGGACATCTAACGCTGGGGACAGGCACCATACAAAAACAGGATCTGGTCAAAATTAATGATTCAATCATTGATAACAGTTTTTATGAAAATCCTGTGCTGATTGCTGCAGTCACAAGAGCCAAACAACACAACAGACCACTACACCTGATGGGACTTATTTCAAATGGTGGCGTCCACAGTCATATTGATCATTTATTCGCATTGATCGAGCTATGCAGGCGTCAGCAGGTAACACCACTACTACATGCCATTACTGATGGACGTGATACTGCACCGCAATCAGCCATTGACTATGTTGACCAGATAAACACTGAGTTGGCCAACGCCAATGGTTCTGTTGCTACCGTCTGTGGCCGTTATTATGCGATGGATAGAGACAAACGCTGGGATAGAACCGAACTAGCCTGGCAGGCACTGGTAAATAATGCTGGCCGCAATGAAAACTCATACCAGGATGCGATTAGTTCTGCATATAAAGCCGGAGAAACCGATGAATTTATAAGGCCCGTCATCCTTCCTGACGCCAAGCCAATCACATCAGAAGATACGGTAATTTTCTTTAATTTCCGTAAAGACCGGACACGTCAAATTACAGCCGCGCTTTCAAAGCCCTTGTTTGACAGTTTTGATCGTGGTGACGCCCCCTTAATCAACATCACCTGCTTCACCAACTACGATAGCTATTTCAACCTGCCCTACGCCTTTGATGAAGACCTGGCAGAAGTAACCTTGGCCGAAACAATCAGTAACGCAGGATTAAATCAGTTTCATTGTGCCGAAACAGAAAAATATGCTCATGTGACATACTTTTTCAACGGAGGCAAAGGCGATGCATTCGCCAATGAAGAACGCTTGATTATTCCTTCACCCAAGGTTGCTACTTATGATGAACAACCTGAAATGAGCGCCCAAGTAGTGGCTGATTGTGTCATTGAGAAGATGCGTAATCAGCAATACTCATTCATTGTTGTAAATTTTGCTAATGGCGATATGGTTGGCCATACAGCGATCAGGGATGCTGTCATAAAGGCTGTTGAGGCGTTGGATCATGAGGTTGGACGCGTGCTTGACGCTGCGATTAAAGCCGAATATTCAGTGATAGTCACCGCAGATCATGGCAACTGCGAACAGCTTATTGACCCGGTCACGGGCACCCCTCACACCCAGCATACCACCTATCCAGTGCCATGCATTGTCATCGACCAGATCAAATGGCAATTAGCAGGTAAAGGCGGCTTAAAAAACATTGCCCCAACCGTGTTGCAGCTTATGGGCATACAACAACCGGGGGCAATGACAGGCCGTTCTTTACTCGTTAAACCAATAGACTCTTCTGCCGCCTTAAAAAAAGCTAGCGGATAGTCCCAGCATCAACACCCGTGATGCGAGCCAATGTTTCTGCCATAACAATACCAAGCTTACCGGCGAATTGTTCAAGAGGGTCAGGCTTAATGGTGTAGTCTACGATATTTTCCTGACCAATAATCTCACGGGCCACATAACTGGCACTGCCCAGGCCGTCAACCAAACCCAGCTCAACGCTCTGCTCACCAGTCCAGACCAGACCGGAGAAAAGCGCTTCATCAGATTTAAGACGATCACCACGCCCTGCCTTTACTACACCTATAAACTGCTGATGAATATTGCCAAGCATTGATTTGATATGGGAGACATCCTTATCTTTCAGTGGTGAAAATGGGTCAAGAAAACCTTTGCTTTCACCAGCCGTCAGCATACGCCTTTCCACCCCCAGCTTTTCCATGCCATCAACAAAACCAAAACCGCTCATAACAACACCAATGGAGCCAACAATGCTGGCCTTGTCAGCATAAATTTCATCTGCCGCCGAAGCAATGTAATAGCCACCAGAAGCGCACATATCGGTAATTACTGCATACAGACGTTTATCAGGATAAATCCCCCGCAGGCGTTTAATTTCATCATAAATATATCCCGACTGCACCGGACTGCCACCCGGACTGTTAATGCGCATAATAATGCCTGAGACATGTTCAGCCTCAAAGGCATCACGCAGACTGGTAACAATTTTATCAGCACTGGCTTCAGAACCATCGGCTATCACACCACGCAATTCGATTATGGCTGTATGCGATTTACTCGACGTCAACCCCGATCCTGCACCAGGGATTAGCACAATCAAAAACACAGCCAGGTAAGCCACCATTAATAATTTGAAAAATATTCCCCAGCGTCTGGCTCGGCGTTGCTCCTTAAGCGCCCCCATCGCCAAGTTACTGATCAGTTCACGTTCCCACAGTTCATTATTCTCGTCTTTCATGTTTTTCTCATTCATTAGTGGATTTTCTGTCCAGGGGTCTTTTGATTCGGGCGTATCATTTTCGCTCACACTCATCGCAACCTTAAATGTTTGCAGCCAGCCACTGCTTCATTTCATCAATGTTATTTAGACATGCCAACGGCTGAAAACTATGCAATCGTTCACGTTCATGTGCACCGTAACTGACTGCCAATGCAGCGGTTCCTGCCCGTTGCGCCATTTCGAGATCATAAACTGTATCACCAACCATCAGAGTTCTTTCAGGCACCACGTCCAGCTCATTCATTATCTCATGCAACATCATCGGATCAGGCTTGGAAGATGTTTCATCAGCACAGCGGGTTGAATGAAAATAGCGACTACAGTCCGTTTGTTGCAACACCCGATCCAGCCCCTTACGTCCCTTGCCGGTGGCAACAGCAAGCCACAACTGACGTTGCTCCAATGTTTGCAAAAGTTCATGCACACCTTCAAATAGAACCTCAGGCTGAGTACACCCCAGCAAAAAATGATGTCTATAACGATCGGCAAACCTATGGATATACCCAGGATTAATACCGACATACAAATTTTGTATTGCCTCATGCATTCCCAGACCAATGACATTACGACACTGTTCATCTGTTTTGGCAGGTAGACCAATATCCGTTCCTGCAGCTTGAAGTGAGGCCACAATGCGAGCAGCCGAATACATCAAAGTGCCGTCCCAATCAAAGACGATTAAATCAAATTTACCTGCCATCCACTCAAGCCAATTTTTTAAGAATCGTGGTCAAGCTACCATCAAGAGGGGCTGTTGCTTCCAACATACTGTCATCCCAAGGGAACTTTAACTGCCAGGCATGCAAAAACATACGTTTTAAACCAAATTCGCGCATCTGCTGATTAAACAGCTTGTCGCCGTATTTTTCATCCCCCGCCAACGGATGACCACAGTGTTCTGCATGGACGCGAATTTGATGGGTTCGACCGGTAAACAGCTCAACCTCCATCAAAGTCGCCATCTTAAAACGCTGTTTTGGGGTAAAACGGCTCATGGCCTCCTTACCATCTGCGCTCACCCTGACAATCCGCTCACCGGAGCTGACAACATTTTTGCGCAAAGGGGCATCAACCAGTTGACTACCACCACGCCACTTTCCCTTGCACAACGCTTGATAACATTTCTTTATCTCACCAGAGCGCATGGCACTGTGCAGATGCCTCAAAGCCGAGCGTTTTTTGGCAACCAGCAAACAACCCGATGTCCCCTTGTCCAAACGATGAACCAATTCCAGATTTTTGCATTCAGTCTTTAGCTTGCGAATCGCCTCTATCACCCCAAAACTGATACCACTACCGCCATGTACTGCGAGCCCTGCAGGCTTATTCAAAACAATCAGCCCCGAATCCTCAAAAATAATATTTTTGTCGATTCGCTCCAAAACAGCCTTCCCAGGGTCAATAACATCCCCTTTTTGTGCTATCCGTACGGGTGGAATTCTAACCATATCTCCCGCCTGAATCTTGTAAACAGGCTTGATCCTGCCCTTATTCACTCTCACTTGGCCGGTGCGTAAAAGCCGATAAATCATACTTTTCGGCACACCTTTCAACAAATACAGCAAAAAATTATCTATACGCTGCCCGGCTCTGTCTGCATCGACCTCAATCATCTGCACTCTTGGAGCGGCATTTTCCGAAAAATCAGTCATTTACCACCATTTTTAAAACCTTCCATATATTTCCAGACAGGGGTGAACATGTTATATTCAGAGGATGGTATTGGCTGGCCAAACTGTTTTTTAGCCTTCAACGTAAACCACCACTACCTCTTAGCAATGCCTAGTGGCCTTTTTTAATGCGCACAGATCAAATCTGTGCGATGAACCAAATCAGGCAACGTGATGTCAATAATTCTGACAAAATGCCAATAACATGCGTTGGCACAAGAGACAAATTTTATCACTTTATGGCGCAGATATGAATGTCGATGAAGTGGCACAGAAATGTGCACGGCCCAGACAGGCAGATACAAATTAATTAACAAATATTGGTGCACCCGTGAAAAATCGCGGGAGACTGAACAAACCCTGTGACAAACCAACAGGGAAAATTCGGGTTGATTTTAAAACATCACCCTCGTGAATGCTAGCAATCATATATTTTTCACGACAGGTGATACTCGCAAACAACCCGTAGGCACACCAGGTCAACATGGCTGGTGTATTGCTTGGCACTATTGATTTAGATGCCTGAACACGTTCAGTCTCATCCTGCGGAAACGACGGTTGACGCCCAAGGAGACAATACAAAAATGAAAAGAATGCTTATCAATGCAACTCAAAAAGAAGAGTTGCGCGTTGCCCTGGTCGACGGTCAACGACTCTATGACCTCGATATAGAATTGCCAGGTCGCGAACAAAAAAAATCAAACATCTACAAAGGTAAAATCACCCGAATCGAACCCAGCCTGGAAGCCGCCTTTGTCGACTACGGCGCAGATAGACACGGTTTTTTACCACTCAAAGAGATAGCCCCCAGCTGCTACGCAAAACAACCAGAAGACGATAAGCGCCGACCTAATATTAAAGAAATATTGCAGGAAGGACAGGAAGTCATCGTGCAAATAGGTAAAGAGGAACGTGGTAACAAGGGTGCTGCACTGACAACATTTATCAGTCTCGCCGGCCGCTATCTAGTGCTCATGCCTAACAACCCTCGCGCGGGCGGAGTATCACGCCGCATAGAAGGTGAAGAGCGTAGCGAGCTGCGTGAAGCAATGGCAGCCATGTAAATACCTGAAGGCATGGGCGTCATCGTTCGTACCGCTGGCGTCGGCAAAATCACCGAAGAATTGCAATGGGATCTGGATTACCTGGTTCGACTATGGACAGCCATTGATAAAGCGGGTCGGGAACGCCCTGCTTCATTTTTGGTCTATCAAGAAAGCAACCTGATCATCCGCGCCATTCGTGATTATTTCCGCCAGGATATCGGTGAAATTCTAATCGATTGCAAAGACGTTTACGATTACGCTCTGGACTTCATGACCCAGGTCATGCCGCACAACAAGAGTAAAGTAAAATTTTACGACGACAGCGTCCCGCTCTTCTCACGCTATCAAGTTGAAAGTCAGATTGAAACCGCCTTCGAGCATGAAGTACGCCTGCCATCAGGAGGTGCCATCGTCATTGATCGCACGGAAGCGCTGGTTTCCATCGATATCAACTCATCGCGTGCCACCCAAGGGGGTGACATTGAAGAAACAGCCCTCAACACCAACCTTGAAGCCTCCGATGAAATCGCCCGTCAATTACGTCTACGCGACCTCGGTGGCCTAATCGTCATTGATTATATTGATATGACGCCATCTCGCAACCAGCGAGAAGTAGAGAACCGCCTTCGTGAAGCCTTAAAAATGGATCGCGCTCGGGTTCAGATCGGCCGTATATCACGCTTTGGCCTGCTGGAAATGTCACGTCAGCGCCTCCGTCCATCGTTGGAAGAATCAATCCAGGCCACCTGTCCTCGTTGCAAAGGAGAAGGGTCAATTCGCAATGTAGAATCTCTTTCACTATCGATTTTGCGCTTGATTGAAGAAGAGGCAATGAAGGAAAAGTCAGCCCGAATCGAAGCTCAATTGCCTCTACAAGTTGCTACATTTCTACTCAATGAAAAACGTAAAGCGGTTAGCGAAGTCGAGGCACGTCATGACATTCATGTCGTCCTGATCCCCAATCCAGCGTTGGAAACCCCTGCTTACGAAGTTAAACGCATTAAGAGCGAAGAACTCAGAGAGCAGGACAAAACCACCAGCTATCAAATTGTTAAAGAAATTGAGCCTGAGAAAGAAGTTGCCACCAAGCAAAAAACATCGTCTGAACAACCCGCTGTGAAAAGCATTCGGCCTTCGACACCCGCTCCAAAGCCATCCGCCCCCACTAAAACCTCTAGCGCACAACGACAGGCCGAAGCCGGCTTTATTACACGTATGTGGAACAGCCTATTTGGTAGCAGCAAAACTGAAGAAACCGAGACTGAAGAAGTCAAAACAGAAACCAAGCCAACGACTGCCCGGCCATCACAACGTCGCTCAAGCCAGTCTCGCGGTACCGGGCGTGGACGTGGGCGCTCACAATCGCGGCGTAGTGGCGGTAATAACCGTCAAAACAATAACGAGAACGCAGGCAAAGACAAACAACAAACCGTTGAAAGCAAGCCTGACAACAAAAATCAGTCAGCAACAAAACCCACAGATACGACTGAAGCAACCACAGCCAAAAACCAAGCAGCAGCAACACAAAATGGTGAAAAAATGACATCCGGCAATGAGTCGCGCCGTGGTCGTCGTGGTGGTCGCCGTCGTCGCAGATCATCGGGTACTCAAGCACAGCAACGTGATGGAAACAAAGCTGAAACAACGGCAACGACAGAGGCTCAAGGAAATGTGGAAACTGCGGGTGGCAACGCTAACCCCGTTACCCCTGCCAACACAGCTGAAACCAAACAGAACAAACCTAAACCCAGGCGTTCACCACGTCCAAAAACTGTAGATAAATCCACCGCAGAAGTCGTCGCTAGCGACAAACCAGCCGAACCTAAAAAGGCTGAAACTGAAATCACGTCCACAGCTACCAGCGAGCCGAGTAAGCCAACTGCTCCTCCTGCGGCAAGGAATGTTGAAACAACAACACAGAAACCTGCGGAAAAGCCTGCTGCTACGCCAACGGCTAATGCAGCCCCTGTACAAAAGTCGATGGAGCTAAAACAACCTGCCGAACCTAAACCAGCAGCCCCTAAACCAGTGGAACCTGTCACAATAGCATCTAAAGCGGCGCCACCAGCTGAAAAAAGCAGCAGCCCTGGCAGCCCACAGGAATAAGGTCATTCTAAATACCTGGACTGGCAGTTATAGAACTCTGCCAGTCCAATTTATTTAACACAGCCTGTTAAAGATCTGTACAGATATCTTTCAGTAGCCCATGTGAAGCATCTTCAATCAAATCAAGAACATGTTCAAACCCCCTATCCCCACCATAATAAGGATCAGGAACCTCTTTATCTTTAAATCTAGAGCCAAATTCAAGAAAAAGACGCAGTCTCTGCTGATATCCTGCTGGGCAAATATGCTCTAGATTACTGTAATTATCGTAATCCATAGCCAATACGTAATCAAAATACTCAAAATCATTCGAGGTCACTTTACGAGCCCGCAGTGAGCTAAGATCAACGCCACGGCGTTGCGCCGCAGTTTGCGAACGAGGATCAGGCTGTTCACCAATATGGTAGGCATGCGTACCCGCTGAATCAACCTCAATCAGTTTATCAAGTGACTGATCTTTAATGATTTTCATAAAAAAGCCATGGGCAGTTGGTGATCTACATATATTGCCCATGCAAACAAAAAGAACTTTAATCATATTGAGACATCCATCGAGTATTTTTTAGTTCATACCATGCAAAATTGGTCTAGAATGAAAGATAACATCAGACATAAGAGATTGGGTGCTATGCAGAGTCAAACGATCAGAATGGACAATCTACGCAACCTCATCGGCCAAAAGGTCAACCATGAAGGTAGGGCCTGCAAAATCATCGAGATTCTGGAAGATGATATCCCTGCCATTATTCTGCAACACCATGAACACCAGACCAGCATTCAGGCCGACCAGCATGGAGAAGCCCACAGAAAGGTTCCCAGCACCATTACCCTGCCCGTCATAGATCGCGAAAGCGGCAGCTTTCACCCTGCTTTTAGCAACCTGAATTTAACCCATCTGCTCTAATATCTGTCTGGTTCTGGCAAGGTCGGCCTCTGTATCTACGCCTGCAACTGCCGATTCATCAGCCTCTGCAACGTGAATTTTGTGGCCGTGCCACAGCACGCGTAGCTGCTCCAGTGACTCCATCTGCTCAAGCTCACAAACAGGCCAACTGACATATTGATTAATAAACTCAGCCCGGTAGGCATACAGCCCAATATGGCGAAAATGGAGTGACTGTTCTGGCAACTCCTCTGTTGTGATGGTGAAGGCATCTCTGTCCCAAGGGATGGGTGCCCGGCTAAAATAAATGGCATAGCCGCTTTTATCACTAATGACTTTTACCGCATGCGGGTTAAACAACTCAGCAGCAGTATGAATTTTTTCTGCCAGAGTCGCAACGCTGGCCTGTCGATGATCCGCTAGGTTCTGTGCCACTTGATGAATCAACACTGGCGGCATCAGGGGGTCATCACCTTGCAGATTAACCACTATTTCATCATTACTCAGCCCCAAGCGGGTCACGACCTCAGAAAGTCTTTCCGTACCTGAATTATGCTCGCTAGAGGTCATACACACCTCAGCAGAGAATCTTGCAGCAGCCTTGGCAACACGCTGATCATCGGTTGCAATGATGATGTTTTCTGCTCCACTCTCCTGAGCACGCTCATAAACATGCTGGATCATTGGTTTACCAGCAATATCTAACAGCGGCTTTCCCGGCAAGCGGGTTGAATCATAACGGGCCGGGATAACTACCGTAAACTTCACCTATCCAATCTCTTCAAGACTGAGCCTGCGCGCCTCATCTTCAAGCATGACAGGAATATCATCGCGAACAGGATAAGCAAGCTTGTCTGCTCTACAAACCAATTCATTTTGTTCCTTACGGTAATGTAACGGCCCTTTGCAGATTGGGCATACCAAAATATCCAATAGTTTTCTGTCCATAATCTTGCCTGTATTAATCAGTCAGTTTTTTAAGCATTTGCAATAGCCGTAAAGCCAGAGGCTCAGGCAAATATGCATTCACCGGAACATACCACATTTTTTGATTGGCAAAACGCCGACATTTGACCGCATCTTTCTCGGTCATCAGAATTGGAAGGCTATCGGTAAACGCCAAGTCCTGCAGCTGATAATCATGGTGATCAGGAAATGAGTGCTCTATCACCTCAAGTCCACGACTGCGCAGTAATTGAAAAAAACGCTGAGGGTTACCAATGCCAGCCAATGCATGTACACGCTGCCCAGCCAAATCCTCAATAGATTGCAAAAAAACATCGTTTTCAAGCGACTTGAGCCCCGCCGGTTCAAGGCTCATGGCAAACTCACCACGCCTGGCCAAACCATTGGCAATAATAAAATCCACCTCATCCAGGCGTGACTGGGGTTCACGTAGCGGCCCGGCGGGTAAGCAATGACCGTTACCAAAACGCCGCTCGCCATCAACAACGACAATTTCAATATCACGTTTTAAACGATAATGTTGCAGACCATCATCAGTGATAATGAGGTCACAGTTGGAGTATTTTAACAATGCATTTGCTGCGGCAACCCTATCTGGTGCAGCAACAATGGGACAGGCACAACGCTGAGCCAACATAACTGGCTCATCACCGACCATCAGCGGATCACTATCAGGGCGTACCTGCTGCGGCCATCGTTCAGCCTTGCCGCCATAACCGCGCAAAACAATGCCCGGCTGATAACCAGCCTTCTGCAACAGACCTACCAACCAAACCACCAAGGGCGTTTTCCCTGTTCCACCAACACTGATATTGCCGACAACAATCACCGGCACATCAACAGCATAACTCGGCATCATGCCCCACCTAAAAGCAAGCCGTCTTAACATCACCAACAAGCGAAACAAGCCTTCAAGTGGCAATAGAAGAATCGAGGTTTTTGAGGAATACCAGCGCTTTTCAAGCCAGTTCATAGACGTATTTATCGTTCTAGGGCTAACAACAAAGATTTACTGTTGATTTTGATTACGAGTGGCGATCGACATCCGCACCAAACCGATCTGTCTGGCCGCATCCATCGCCGTAACAACCGATTGATGCGGTGACTTGGCATCAGCGCTGATAATAACAGGCGGGTTTTCTCTATCCCCTTTAGCCTTGCGCAAGGCACGCTTCAGAGTATCCAGCTGGGTATTAATCACCAGCTTTTGGTCAATATAAAAACGCCCATCTCTATCAATAACCACTTCAAGGGGGTTACCAACCTGCTCGACGGGCTTATTCGATGCCTGTGGTAAATCAATCTCGATCTCGGACTCTTCCCTAAAAGTGGTTGTCACCATGAAAAAGATCAGCAGCAAGAACACCACATCGATCAAGGGCGTGAGATTAAGCGACATTTCCTCACGACGAAACTTACGCAGATTCATCTATTCACCATCCGTCAGATCACGTTCACGCAAGCCCAACAAGACTTCGACCAGCTTCAAAGATTCCTGCTCCATGGAAATCACCAATTCATCCACCTTGCGCTGGAAATAGCGATAACATATCAATGCCGGAATCGCCACCGTCAGGCCAGCGGCTGTTGTTATAAGCGCTTCTGAAATCCCCCCCGCAAGATGAGAGGCATTACCAACGCCTCCTGCAGTAATTGCGGTAAAAACCTTGATCATACCAACAACTGTGCCCAACAAACCTAGCAAAGGCGTCACCTGAGCAATTGTCCCCAAGGTATTCAGAAAACGTTCCATCTCTACCACCACTTGGCGACCGGTTTCTTCAATCGCCTCTTTCATGATGGAGCGATCATGGTTACGGTTGAGTAACCCAGCGGCAAGAATCCGCCCTAAAGGCGAACCGTTTTGCAAAGCCTTTATTTTCGATGTGTCAAGCTCATCATTCTTAATCCAGGTCCAAATTTGGGCTAACAAGTGTTTGGGGCAAATTTTGTTTTTTTGCAAGGCCCAGACTCGCTCGGCAATAATCGCCAGGGCTACCACGGAACAAAGTACGATTGGCAACATCAGCCATCCGCCGGACTTAACAATTTCAAGCACTAGGGCTTACTCCTTACAAACTTTTTAAAATAGTTAATCGTAACTACTCAGCGAGTAGTCAAAGTTAACAGTCACCGCACAGATTGCCTCTGAATAGTGACAGCTTAATCATACTTATTTTTCGGTCAGTACCAAGACTTGTTTAGGGAAATGTGTCCAATATCTTGAATTTTCATAACGATAACGCCTCGGTGTCGATACACCAGCATTGCCAAGCACCATTTCAATTGCACCCTGCTGACCGGTCGACAACACATTAGCACCATTATCAAGATACCTTTTAACAACTTCTGCCCGTGGCAAACGAAAACGATTGGCATGCCCCACCGGAAACAAGGCCCAGCGAGGAGAAACAGCCTGGATAAAATCAACACCCGATGAAGACATACTGCCATGATGAGGCACCACCAGCACATCAACCGCCAAGTCTGCCTTATTGTTCGCCAATAACATCCGCTCTGCACGACGTTCTATATCACCAGTCAGCAACACCGAGCCACCCCTGCTACTGACCTTGAGCACACATGAACCATTGTTTTCATCTGCACGAGTGTTACTGTCTGGATGAAGCATTTCAAATACCACACCATCCCATTGCCAGCCCTGGCCTTGCTGACAAGGCTGGGCATTATAGGCCACCAGTTTTTCCATAGCGCTAGTCAACAGGTTCTTAACCGGCATGTTTTTCATTAGACTATCGACACCGCCAATATGATCGTTATCACCATGACTAACAATCAGCGTATCTATTTCGCTGACGCCGTTATTTAGCAAAAACGGTAGTACCACCGCCTCACCGGTATTGAAACTGTCACTAAATTTTGGTCCACTATCAAATACCAATACCCTATTGCGGGTTCGAACCACCGCCGCCAAACCTTGGCCCACGTCCAATAGACTAAAATACGCCTCACCATACTCAGGCCTGGGTGCAGGCAGTAAAAAGGCAATCCCTATCCACACAGCCCCCAACCAGCGCCCTGGCCAGCCACGTGGTGCCAACAACCAGATAACGCCAACACAAAGGGGGATAATCAGCCATTCATCCGCTAACCCCAGATTAATTTGAGCACTGGGTAATGCCGCCAACCAGCTCAGTAACGGCCATAGCAGCTGCAAAAAAAAGTCGGCCAATTGCAACAAAATATTCGCTAGCACCGATGCGACGGGTAACAACAAAACAGCCAACAATACTAAGGGCACCACTAATAAACTGACGATTGGTACCGCAACAAAATTAGCCACGGGCGAGATTATTGAAGCCTTTTGAAACAACAACAAGGTCAGCGGCATCAAGGCTAGCGCAATCAATGCATGTACCCTACCCCATTTCCACCATAGCCCCCGCTGTTTTAACCTTCCCCCCATACCCAACAGAATCATAGCAACAGCCGCAAACGACAACCAAAAACCAGCATCCATCACCGCCAAAGGATCAATAAACAACACCAGCATCATGGCCAGCAACAAGCCATCAGCAGGGCGATGATAACGCTGTGAAATGAGCGCTAACATAAACACCACTACCATAATCAAGGCGCGTTGCGTAGGGACGGAAAACCCCGCCAAGGCTGCATAAATCAAGGCAACCGAGATTGCCGCAACAGCCCCCGCCTTAGCTGCCGGCAGGTGTAACAGCAACCAACCCGAACGCCCCCACAACCAACGCATAACAAAAAAGGCCAAACCAGCCACCAGACCAACATGCAAACCAGAAATCGCCATCAAATGATTGGTGCCAGTCTTCAGCAAAACATTCCATTGTTGCTGTGATATGTCATCACGCAGGCCAATAGTAAGCGCCTGAATCATGCCCTTAAACTGGCCCCGAACAAGTGTTGACTCAATCTGCCGGGCGATAGACGAACGTTGCCGGTCAAGCCAATAAATTATGCCATCTACATCCGCAAGATAACGATTGTCATCACTTTTACGCACATAACCTGTCGCCCTGATTCCATGCCTAAACAACCAGGCTTCGTAATCAAAACCACCGGGATTCATAAAACCATGTGGTTGTTTTAGTCTGACCCTGAGTTGCCAACGCTGCCCTACATCCACTTCGGTCTTGGAGCGATACCAGTTAAGCCGAACTTTGCCGGGCAAATCAGAAATAAGAACCCCAGGGCTAAGGGATGCTTCGATATTAAATTCAAATCGCTGCCCATACTGCCGTTGCTGAGGAATAGAGCTAACAACCCCTTCGACCAGAATATCCTGCCCACTAAGTTCTGGCGCCAGAAATGAGCCAAAAATATTATTTGCCTGCAGTAGTGCAACTAAAAAACCATTGACCAGCCAAAGTGGAACTTTGAGTGGTACAAAACAGATGGATAATGGTAGGCTTATGAACAACAGACCTGCCCAGCGACCATCCGGAAAATTGGACAATTGTTGAAAAAAAACAATCCCGGCAAGAAATGCAATCGTTGCGATTCGCATCTTTATTTTATTCGTTTAGATAAGGTAACAGTGAATTAACACCATCCTTCCAAGCACATGGCTATAAAATAAAACATAATAATGCCAAGAAAGCTAATAAAACGTTTCTTACCTGACCACCAAACAATCAGGAACCACAAACGCCTAAAGTGTTTTGGCAGCTTGCTGCACGACCCCAACATCTGGCATTTGAATCGACATTCTGTCTCCGGTGCCTTCTTCCTTGGCCTGCTTTGCGCCTGGATTCCGATACCATTTCAAATGCTTGTTGCCGCCGCCATTGCCATCATAGTGCGCGTCAATCTACCTGTTTCAATTGGGCTGGTATGGGTGACCAACCCCATCACCATGCCACCCATGTTTTATTTTGCTTACAAGACCGGTGCCTGGGTACTCGGCTCGCCAGCCCATGAGTTTAATTTTGAATTATCTTTCGAGTGGTTAAAACTTGAACTTGGCTATATATGGGAACCCTTTCTGCTGGGCTGTTTGGTGCTGGGGCTATTATCAGCCATTATCGGCTATCTATTTGTTCGTATTTTATGGCGCTTTCATATTTTTCAATATTTAAAAAGACGCCGTCTAAGGAAACATCAGGCGTCATAGTCCGAAATCAGCAGACCATTTTCCAGTTTCAAAACCCTATCCATCTTATTTGCCAATGACAGATCATGGGTAACAACCAAAAAACTGGTATCAAATTCCTGGTTAAGTTCTAACATCAAACCATAGACGTAACCGGCAGTCGTTTGATCCAGGTTACCTGTTGGCTCATCCGCCAATACACAACACGGCTGAGTCACCAAGGCACGGGCAATCGCTGCCCGCTGGCGTTCACCACCAGACATCTCCCCTGGTTTATGACCAATACGATGCCCCAGCCCCACTTTCACCAACGTCGCCTCAGCCTGCTGACTGGCAGAGTCAACCGGTTCACCCCTGATCAACAATGGCATTGCGACATTTTCCAGGGCCGTAAACTCAGATAAGAGATGATGAAACTGATAGACAAAACCCAAGGTTTTGTTACGCACATCACCGCGTTGTTTTTCATTCAAAGCAGAAAAATTTTCACCATTGATATAGACCTCACCCTGACTTGGTACATCCAGCCCGCCAAGCAAATGCAATAAAGTGCTTTTGCCTGAACCGGAGGTACCGACAATAGCCAGGCGTTCACCTTTGGCCACCTCAAGGTCAATTGATGCCAGTACATCAACAGACAGGCCGCCCTCAACGAAACGCTTCGATAAGCCACGACAGGAAATAATCACATCACTCATAACGCAGTGCCTCTGCTGGCTGGGTACGAGAGGCCTGCCACGCAGGATAAAGTGTCGCCAACAAGCTAATCGAAAATGCAATCACACTGATGCCAACAATATCTGACAAGATCATTTCAGAAGGCAGTTCACTGATGTAATAAACATCCGGTGATAAAAACTTACGCCCCAGCAGCCGCTCAATCGCCGGGACAATTTTATCGATATTTGAAGCAAGGCTGACCCCGCCCACTAACCCCAACAAGGTTCCAAACGCACCAATCACCACCCCCTGAACAATGAAAATACGCATAATATGCCCGGGACTTGCACCTAACGTCCTCAGGATAGCAATATCAGCCTTTTTATCGGTTACCACCATCACCAGGGTTGAAACAATATTAAAGGCAGCCACCATCACGATCAGGGTCAGAATAATAAACATCACCATCTTCTCCATCTTCACTGCACGGAAAAAATTGACATGCTGGCGAGTCCAGTCGGTAACCACGTAACCACGCGGCAAATCCTGAACCATCAACTGCGTCAAGTATGGCGCATCAAACATATCTGTCAGCTTCAAACGCAAACCAGACACCTGACCAGGTTTAAGAAACAGTTTGGCAGCATCATCAATATGCACCAGGGCCAAAGCACTATCGTATTCGTGCATGCCAGCCTCGAAAACACCGACAATAGTAAAGCGCTTCAGCCGCGGCATAATTCCTACCGGTGTAACACTCACCTGCGGTGTCACCAGCGTGACCTTTTCACCAATCCTTACACCCAGTCGTCGAGCCAGCTCATAACCAAGAATGATATTAAAGCCCCCCGACTTGAGATCAGCGAGTTCACCAATCGTCATTTGCTGGTCAAGTGTCGATACCTGTGGTTCAAGCTCAGGTGAAACACCACGGATCATGACGCCACTGACCCCTGCACCCGCCGTCAACATCCCCTCGGCACGAATAAAGGGAGCCTGACCAATAATCTGCGGATAAGACTCAAGCAAGGGTGGCAACGTCTGCCAATTGTCCATGCCATTGGCAGCGCCACTGACCACCATGTGTGAAGCCACCCCGAGGATACGGGTGCGCAATTCTTTCTCGAAACCATTCATCACCGACAACACCGTAATCAGGGCCGTGACACCCAAGGCGATTCCGGCGATCGAGATAAATGAAATAAACGAGATAAAATGATTGCGGCGTTTGGCGCGGGTATATCTCAGGCCAATAAAAATTTCTAAGGGTTTAAACATTGTTATAGAATCGTTACTTAGCTGCGGGACATTGTGACCGTAAACAGCATTCGCTACAACGGGGGTTTTTGCGACAGACATCCTTGGCATGCAAAACAATCAATGCATGATACTCGTTAAAAATATTCACCAACTCATTATGCTGTTTTATTTCACTGCTTATCTGCGATTCAAATTGGTGGCGCAAATGCTCATAACCCTCGTCAGCCGCGATCAAACCCAAGCGTGAAAAAACACGTCGAGTATAGGCATCGATAATAAATACAGGACGATTAAAGGCATACAAAACCATATCATCAGCCGTCTCGGGGCCAACGCCGTTAACGGACAGCAAGCCACTGCGTAAGACATCATCATCGACATTGTTTAGTAATTTTTCACCACCTTGCGCCAAAAACCAGCTGCAAAAATTTCGCAGCCGCCTAGCTTTAACATTGAAACAACCTGCTGGCCGAATCAATGCACCAAGATCAGCCGCTGGCATTGCCAGTATTTTTGCTGCCGAAACAACTCCGGCCTGTTTTAGATTGGCAATTGCCTTTTCAACATTGCTCCAGGCGGTGTTTTGCGTCAGCACCGCGCCAATCATCACTTCAAATGCTGTTTCAGCGGGCCACCAGTGCTGTGGGCCATAATGTTTGAAAAGGGTTTTATAAACAGACAAAAATGTCATTTACGTTTTTTATAGGGCGACCTATTCGACTGTGGCTTTTTAGAAGGCCCGCCAAATTTAATCTGTTTGGCACGCTTCTTTTGTTCCGCTGAATCATCTACCGGAGGCAAGTCCACGGCTTTGCGCAGGGCGTTGATATCGGTACGCATCAACTCATCCCATTCACCCGCCCGAATGCCGCGCTTCAGGGTAATTGGCCCATAACGAATCCGCTGCAAGCGGCTGACCCGAACCTCCTGGGATTCCCACAGACGCCGCACCTCACGATTACGTCCTTCATTCAGAGTAACGTGATACCAATGATTGGCACCCTGACCACCGGCGTCGCTAATACTGTTGAAGCTGGCCATGCCATCTTCAAGCTCAACACCTTTACGCAACCGTTTTTTCATCGACTCGGTGACTTCACCCAGCACCCGCACCGCATATTCGCGCTCAACCTCAGAGGAAGGGTGCATCAATCGATTAGCCAAGTCACCATCAGTTGTCAGCAGGATCAAACCACTGGTATTGATATCCAATCGCCCCACTGCAATCCAGCGACCACTCTGCATACGCGGCAGCTTATCGAAAATAGTCGGTCGTCCTTCTGGATCAGAACGGCTACATATTTGCCCTTCCGGTTTGTAATAGGCCAACACACGGTGTTTGCTTTCAGGGCGATAATGCAGTTTTATCACTTTTCCATCAAGACGAATGATGTCTGTTAACTCAGCCTTATCACCCAGTTTAACGATATTGCCATTAACGCTGACACGTTTGGCCTCAATCATGCGTTCCGCTTCACGCCTGGAAGCCAGGCCCGCAGAGGCAAGCAGTTTTTGAATACGTTCAGCCAAAATTAAAACGCCTGTTCAGTTTTAGGGGCAGCAGTCTCTGCTTTGATTGATGCGTCATCCGAAGAGGCATCAGCTTCTACATTTAGTTCATCTTCGTTTGAAGAGACAGCCTCTTCGGCCGCTGACAATTCTGCTACATCAGCATCTTGTACAGGTTCAACATAGTTGTCATCTTCAGTCACAATGACAACCGGCTGTACGTCGCCTTGCTCAGTCTCTAATGATGCCGTTGACTGCTCATCATTTTGCACATCAGTGTCTTTATCACCAAAATCCAGTTCACGCTCAATGCTTTCAATATTGCGTAATTCTGCCAGAGGTGGCAGCTCACTCAAACTCTTTAAACCAAAGTAATCCAGGAATGCCTTAGTGGTGCCATACAGCGCTGGTCTACCAGGCACATCACGATGGCCAATGACACGTATCCATTCACGTTCAAGCATAGATTTAACAATGTGCGAACTGACGCTAACACCACGCACGTCTTCAATTTCACTGCGAGTTATGGGTTGGCGATAGGCAATCAATGACAATGTCTCCAGCGTTGCACGCGAATACTTTGTCGCCTTATCTTCCCACAGACGTGCAATCCATTCGGCCAGATCAGCCTTAACCTGATAGCGAAACCCGGTGCTGACTTCTTTCAGTTCAACGCCACGATTGGCACAATCGTCTTGCAACCCCTTAATCGCTTCACGAATTTCATCACGGCTAGGCTGATCTTCATCAAGAAATAAAGACAAAATACTGTCAACACTGAGGGGCCGCCCGGCGGCCAGCAATGCACCTTCAATGATCTGTTTTAACCTGTCAGGATTCGTGGACATTCTGCTGTGCCTTTACATAAATGGGGCCAAAAGGTTCAGTTTGTATCATTTCGATCAGGGTTTCTTTGATCAATTCGAGCACAGCCAACAGAGTGACAACCACACCCATGCGTCCTTCCTCTGCCGTGAATAAACTTGTAAATTCAGTGAAGGTTTCAGCATTAAGTTTTTCAAGCACCCCTGTCATTCGCTCGCGGACAGACAATGCCTCACGATGAATCTGGTGCGTGGCAAACATATCAGCACGCCGCAAGATATCCTGAAATGCCAGCAATACCTCTTTCAGCTCAACATCCGGCACAGGATTCACAACCCGTAGATCAGGTACCTTAGCACTGGTTACAAACACATCACGCCCCAGGCGTGGCAGCTCATCTATGTCTTCAGCGGCATTTTTATAGCGTTCATATTCCTGTAACCTGCGCACCAGTTCAGCACGAGGATCGTCTTCATCATCAGTCAATGACTCAGGCCGGGGCAATAACATCCGTGATTTTATCTCACACAACATCGCCGCCATCACAAGATAGTCAGCCGCCAGTTCAAAGCGCATCTCACCCATCATCTCAATGTATTCAATATACTGGCGGGTGATTTCAGCAATCGGAATATCGAGAACGTCCAGGTTCTGACGTCGAATCATATACAGCAACAGATCAAGTGGGCCTTCGAAGGCCTCAAGAAAGACTTCCAGTGCATCAGGTGGAATATAAAGATCCTGCGGCAACTGGGTCATGGCCTCGCCTTGAACCACCGCAAAAGGAATCTCCTGCTGCTGGATCTGCTCAGCACCACCACCTTGCAGCAAATCTGTCTGTTCAGCTATTTCAACCTGTTCGACAACCTCAGTCATCGCCTAGCGATACCCCAGGCCCATCGACTGACGAACCTCTTTCAAGGTCTTGCGCGCCACTTCACGGGCCTCTTCGGCCCCTTCATTGACGATACTGCGCACCAGGTTTGGGTTATTGGTATATTCCTCGGCCCGCTCGCGCATCGGTGCCTGTTCCATCAGCACTTCATCAATAATCGGTTGCTTGCAATCAATGCAGCCAATGCCTGCAGTGCGACAACCTTGTTGCGCCCAGGCTCTCACATCATCGCTTGAATAGATCTCGTGCAACTGCCAGACAGGGCATTTTTGTGGCTCACCCGGATCGGTCTTACGCACGCGGGCAGGATCAGTTGGCATAGTACGGAGTTTCTTTTCCACATCGGCGGGTGCTTCACGCAAACCGATAGTATTGCCATAGGATTTGGACATTTTCTGACCATCCAGTCCAGGCATCTTCGAGGCCTTGGTCAGTAACGGTTGTGGCTCAGGCAGGATAATTTTGCCACCACCTTCGAGAAAACCGAACAGTCTTTCGCGGTCACTGAGAGTAATATTTTGTTGAGACTCCAGCAGGGCACGCGCCGTCTCTAGCGCCTCATCATCACCTTGTTCCTGATATTTCTTTCTCAACTGACTGTAAAGTTTGGCATTTTTCTTACCCATCTTTTTCACAGCCGCCTCAGCCTTAGCTTCAAAACCCGGCTCACGACCATAAAGATGGTTAAAACGCCGTGCCACTTCACGGGTCAACTCGATGTGGGCCACCTGATCTTCACCCACCGGCACCAGGCCTGATTTATAAATCAGGATGTCAGCGCTTTGTAGCAGTGGATAACCGAGAAAACCGTAGGTTGCCAGATCCTTCTCTTTCAGCTTTTCCTGCTGATCTTTGTAGGTCGGCACACGCTCCAGCCATCCCAGCGGTGTCATCATGCTCAGCAACAAGTGCAATTCGGCATGTTCAGGCACTTGTGACTGAATAAAAATCTTGGCCGAACCAGGGTTAACACCCGCAGCCAGCCAGTCGACCACCATGTCCCAGACACTGTTGGCAATAATGCCAGTGTTGTCGTATTCGGTGGTCAGAGCATGCCAGTCGGCAACAAAGAAGAAACAGTCATATTCATGCTGTAACTGCACCCAGTTCTTCAAAACGCCGTGATAATGACCCAGATGAAGTTTGCCGGTTGGACGCATCCCGGACAGGACGCGCTGATGTTGACTTGGAACGGTGTTCAATGAGTCTCTTCCTTCATTACCTATAGGGACAGCACACTATACAGCAGGGACAGCACCCCCTGCACTACCGGACTAAGGATATCCCCTAAAATTCCAGTGGCAAGCAGGCCAAGCAAAATGAAAAAGCCATAAGGCTCAATCAGGGAAAACTTATAGGAAAGCGGACCAGGCAAAATTCCGGTCATGATCCGCCCACCATCCAGCGGCGGTAAAGGCAATAAATTCAACACCATAAGAATGATATTTATTAAAATACCTGCACTGCCCATATAAATCATTGGTTGCCCGGCAAAGGGGATATCTGCGGCAATGAGAAAACCTATCTTGGCAACAATCGCCCAACCAATGGCCATTAACAGGTTAGCCACCGGCCCGGCCAGCGCAACCAGGGCCATATCCCGTTTTGGCTTGCGCAGATTCTGCCAGGTGACAGGCACCGGCTTAGCCCAGCCAAAGATAAAGCCGCCCAGCAGCACCAGCACCAGCGGCACAATCACCGTGCCAACGAGATCAATGTGTTTTAGCGGGTTCAGGGTCAGTCGCCCCATCATAAAAGCAGTGGGATCACCCAGACGGCGAGCAACCCAACCATGGGCAACCTCGTGCACAGTGATG
Organism: Gammaproteobacteria bacterium; assembly: GCA_024277755.1. GTDB lineage: Bacteria > Pseudomonadota > Gammaproteobacteria > Tenderiales > Tenderiaceae > Tenderia. Next base: position 24,214 of record JAJRUN010000005.1, read on the forward strand.
GCAAACAATACCGGCAACGACCACACGGCAATCTTTTGAATAAGGCTTAATTCCATCATGAGAGGATTATTTTTTCCGAGAGATATTAAAATAATTCACTGAGATAACATTTTGTTATGAGACCTTTGCACGATACAGGCGCGAAAGAAAAATGAGCTAATATTTTACTGATTGAGGCAGAAAATGCAGTTAATAGCGAGCTATTGACAAGTTTTCTAACGAAAAGCAGGAGAATATTAGCCATTTTTACTCGTGATTGTGTCGTGCAAAGGTCTCGTTATAAGTAAAAACTAACAAATGACACGAACTATAAAACCAGCTCGTCAGCCCCTTTGCCCCGTCTAACCAACTCTGGCCCTTGTTCCAGAATTTCGATCACACTGGTGGGTTCCATACCACAGTAGCCACCATCAATAATCAGGTCTACTTGGGCACCAATGCTGCTCTTCATATCGTAAGGGTCAATCATCGGATACTCCTCACCTGGCAACAACAAGGTTGAACTGAGGATCGGTTCACCCAACTCTTCCAGCAAGGCCAACGTAATCTTGTTATCCGGCACACGCACACCAATGGTTTTACGCTTAGGGTGCAGCAAACGCTTGGGCACGCTCTTCATGGCTGGCAGGATAAACGTGTATGGTCCCGGGGTGATGCTCTTGATAAAGCGATAGGCAATATTGTCGATCATGCCGTAATCAGACATCTCGCCCATATCACGACACATCAAGGTGAAATTGTGTTTGTCATCCAACTGTCGAATCTGGCGGAGACGATCAACTGCCTTTTTATCGCCAATCTGACAACCCAATGCATAACAAGAATCAGTGGGATAAATCACTACCCCACCCTGTCTGATAATTTCCACCGCACCACGAATCAGGCGTAGCTGAGGGTCCTCTGGATGGATCTGAAAAAACTGGCTCATGAATCGTCCTTGTCAATCATCTATTTTAACCTTGCCATAATTCCCAAATGGGCTCGCAAGCCTCAGGCAACGGCGGCATCTTCCCCATGTTGCTCCAAGCCTGACTAGGGCCGTGATAATCAGAACCTATCGACGCCCGTAGCTCATACTTTTTAGCATAGTCAGCCATGTTTTTGGTTACGTTTATATCCTGACGACCGGAGATCACCTCCAAGCCGGCACCACCCAACTGCTTAAACTCATCAAACAACCATCGCAATTTGGTTGCCGACAGCCTATAGCGGGCAGGATGAGCGATCACTGCATGACCGCCGGCCGAATGTATCCACTCAACCGCCTGGGCCAGAGGGATCCATTCACTGGCAACATAAGCCTTTTTACCATCACCCAAATAACGATCAAAGGCAGCCTGCATGGTTTTGACATGACCATTATCAAGTAAAAAACGAGCAAAGTGGGTACGACTCAGAATCTGACCATTAACATAAGCCTGCGCCCCTACCAGGGCTCCATCAATACCCAGCTTGGCCAGACGACTCGCCATCTCTTTAGCCCGACCTGTTCTTTGGTGACGCAAACCAGACAAACCAGCCTGCAAGGCTGCATTTTCAACATCAAAATTAAGACCGACAATATGCAGCAACTGCTTACCCCAGCTAACAGAAATTTCAACCCCGGAAACAAACTCCAAGCCCAGCCTGTTCGCCTCGTCAGCAGCTTCTGCATAACCCGCCGTGACATCATGGTCTGTCAATGCCAACACCTCTACACCGCAGCCATGGGCATAACGAACCAACTCAGCAGGGGTCAACTCACCATCAGAGGCGATCGAATGACAGTGCAGATCATATTTTTTATATCGGTTGAATTCCATCACTAACGCTGGAGTCTCGGGAAGGTACAAGCATAAAGACGGCTATGATAGAATCTTTGGCCACATTTAGCGAGCCTGAAGCGGTTCGACTATGAGACATTGCCGTTCCGAGGATGACATGAAATTCCTGTTTGATTTTTTTCCGATACTTTTATTCTTTATTGCCTATAAGGCCTACGACATTTATGTCGCCACTGCGGTCGCCATCATGGCCGCATTTATTCAGGTGGGATGGTTCTGGTTACAACATCGCCGTTTCGAAAAAATGCATGTTATCACCCTGCTTCTGATTACCGTTCTGGGGGGAGCCACCCTGATTCTTCAAGACCCGGACTTCATCAAATGGAAACCCACCATCGTCAACTGGCTGTTCGGTATTACCTTTATTGGCAGCCAGTTCATCGGCAAAAAACCCATTGTTCAACGGATGATGGAAGCCAGCGTGGAATTGCCCGCAGCTATATGGATCAAGCTTAACCTTGCCTGGGCAGCATTCTTCATCTTCCTTGGATTTCTCAATCTATACGTCGCCTTTTCCGGCCACTACGATATGGATGCCTGGGTCAATTTCAAAATGTTCGGCATGATTGGCCTGACCTTTGTCTTTATCATCGGCCAAGCCTTTTTTATCGGTCGCTACATAAAAGAGCCTAAAGATGATGAAAATACGTCTGCAGACTCCAAGGAGAAATCATAATGCTTTACGCAATCATCAGCCAGGATGTGGAAAACAGTCTGGATAAACGCCTGACAGCGCGCCCCGCCCACCTTGAACGTCTGGAACAACTCAAAGCTGAAGGTCGCTTGCAACTGGCGGGGCCCTTCCCCTCTATTGACAATATCGACCCCGGCCCTGCCGGTTTCAGTGGCAGTCTGATTGTCGCCGAATTCGACTCACTCGAGGCTGCGCAAGCCTGGGCTGATCAAGACCCCTATGTTGAAGCGGGTGTGTATCAGTATGTTGCAGTGCAACCATTCAAAAGGGTATTGCCCTGATGGCCACAGAAAGAGAACGACTGATTAGACAACGTGTTGATGACTCACTCAAACCTGAGTCACTGGAATTGATCGATGACAGCCACATGCATGTTGGTCACGGCGCCAAAGGTGGGCACTACAGCATCAACGTTGTATCAAACGCATTCGAAGGCAAAAGCATGTTAAAACGCCATCGTCTGGTGTATGACGCCGTGGGCGAACTGATGACAACAGAAATACACGCATTAAGCATTGACGCCAAAACCCCCGCGGAAAAACAAGCAGAAAATTAGCGCTCGAAACAGGCCTAGGCCTACGGTAGGATAACGGCAGCCATTTCATCAACGTGATATTAGGATTATCCAATGACCACAATTAAAAGCTCCATTTCAGCCCTGATTTTCAGTGCGTTGATTCTTCCAAGCGCATTTGCAGACGAAGATAAAGCCGTCGCCATTATCAATGGTGACCCGGTGATGACCTCCGAACTACTGACCTACGCCAAGGTTAAAAATGCCAGAGCCGACCTCAGCAATGACAAAATTCGCAAACAGATGATTCAGGCCTATGTTGGCCGCGAACTGTTGTATCAGGACGCTATCGCACAAAAGATGGATCAACTGCCCATCGTCAAACTGGCACTGGAAAACCAGCGCCACGAGGTTATTTCACAGGCATTGATCGCAAAGATTGTCCAGGAAAACCCCCTCACAGAAGAGTCAGTCCGCGCAACCTATGATAAAAAAGTCGCAGAACTAAAAGCCGACAACAAAGAGATACCTTCATATGAGCAAGTAAAACCGCAGATCGCGGAGTTAATGATCAAGCAAACTGTCGCTGAATACATTCAAACACTGCAGAAAAAAGCTACCATCGAAAGACCAAAATAAATACAGACACCCCGGCGCTGCACCAGCGCCGGGTTATTCATAACCCCGCAAAAACTCCACAAAAGCAGTTTCATCCAGCACCTCGACGCCAAGCGACTCGGCCTTAGTCAACTTTGAACCGGCTTCAGCCCCCGCAACCACCAGCGTTGTCTTCTTTGAAACACTGCCAGCCACCTTGGCCCCTAAGACCTGCAAGCGCTGCTTAGCTTCACTGCGTGTCATACCAGCCATACTGCCTGTCAGCACAATAGTCTGTCCGGCCAAGGGCAGTTCATCCTGTTTAATCGCCTGCATCGCTGGCCAGGACACACCTGCCTGCTGCAGATTTTCAATCACTTCGCGATTATGTGGCTGTTGAAAAAAGGCATACACATGAGCAGCAACCACAGGCCCAATCTCACTGACCTGCTGCAAGGCATCCGTCTCTGCTGCGGCAATCGCCTCAAGTGTTAAAAAGTGATTGGCCAGTGTTTGCGCGGTAGTCTCACCGACTTCACGAATGCCCAGGGCATAGAGAAATTTAGCCAGGGTGGTCTGCTTGCTTTTTTCCAATGCCGCAATCAAATTAGCCGCGGACTTTTCACCCATGCGTTCCAAACCGGCAACCTGTGCCTGGGTTAATTTAAACAAATCGGCAACATCATGAATTAAGCCCTGATCTGACAACTGCTCCACCAGCTTGTCGCCCAGACCATCAATATCCATCGCCTTGCGCGAAGCAAAATGTTTAATCGCCTCTTTGCGCTGGGCATCACAATACAAACCACCGGAGCAGCGGGCAACAGTCTCACCTTCAACCCTGATAACGTCAGAACCACAGACAGGGCACTTACCTGGCATCACAAAAGGTTTGGCATCTTTCGGCCGCCGGGAAAGCACCACAGAAGCAACCTCGGGAATCACATCACCCGCCCGGCGCACAATCACCGTATCGCCAATGTGAACATCCTTACGCCTGACTTCATCTTCATTGTGCAAAGTAGCGTTACTGACGGTGACTCCACCAACAAAAACCGGCTCAAGCCTGGCAACAGGAGTGATCGCCCCGGTTCTGCCCACCTGCACTTCAATATCAAGCACCCGGGTCATCTCTTCCTGAGCAGGAAATTTATGGGCGATAGCCCAGCGCGGTGCCCGGGCAACAAAACCAAGCAGCTCACGCTGATCAATTCGGTTGACCTTGTAGACCACACCATCAATCTCATAGGCCAAGCTGTTTCGCTTTTCAGACAGCAAGCAATAATAAGACAAGGCACCAGCAACCCCCTCAACAACGCTAATCTCAGGTGAAACCCGCAAGCCCCATTGTTTAAGTCTTTCAAACATAGCGCTGTGAGTTGCGGGCAACACCATTCCCTCAACAAAACCAATACCGTAACAATACATAGACAGTGAGCGTTTAGCGGTGACACGTGGATCCAGCTGGCGCAAGCTGCCCGCGGCCGCATTACGAGGATTGGCAAATTCCTTTTCACCTTTTTCACGCGCCTTGGCATTCAATCGCTCAAAGCTGGCTTTGGGCATATACACCTCGCCACGCACCTCAAGCACATTAGGGTAATCATCACCAATAAGCCTGAGTGGAATTGAATTTATAGTACGAATATTGTGCGTCACATCCTCACCGACAACCCCGTCTCCACGTGTGGCCGCCTGCACCAAAATACCCGCTTCATAACGAATACTGATGGCCAAACCATCCAGCTTTGGTTCAGCCACATATTCAACCGTCTGAACCTCTAATCGCTCCCGAACACGTCGATCAAAATCTGCCACCTCATCATCTGAAAAAGCATTATCCAGCGACAGCATGGCAATCTTGTGCGTTACCTGACCGAAGGCCTTAATGGGTTTAGCTCCGACACGCTGGCTGGGCGAGTCTAAGGTGATGAGCTCAGGATGTTTCGATTCCAATCCTTGAAGCTCACGCAACAGGCGGTCATATTCAGCATCTGGAATTTCAGGGCTATCAAGCACATAATAAAGATGGTTGTGATGCGTGATTTCATCACGAAGCTTTTCTAAATGTGATTTTACTTGTGAATCAGACATAAATACGGCGGAACCAGGAAAACAAGCTAAGTAGCCGTATTATCACAACATTTATTGGCAGGAACAACACAATCAATAACAAAGCCTAAAGGTTTATGGCTAATATCCGAATATTAATGTGTTATTAAGGAACACTTTAGAGGTTAACCCATGAAAGCCTACCGGATCACCAAAAACGATGTAGCTGTCGGTGACCCCCTACCCTGGAACGTAATAGATAGAGAAGGAAAACTGCTTCTCAAGAAAGGCGCAATTATCACCTCCACCAGGGTACATGAACTGCTCTTAGAGCGCGGCCTGTACCAAAGAGAAACACAGGAACATGTACATGCAAAGGCTACAACATCTGAAGAACTCGCTCAACAAGGCCCATTCAACCCATTTGAAGTGATTGAAAACTGCACCTTCAAACTGGGCAGAACCCTATATAACCTGACACAAAATAAAGACTGTAGCGACAATCTCAAACTCATCACCAACAGTATCATAATGGCCTGCAACAAAGACCCCGACGCCGCACTTGGTGCCGTCCATTTGCTGCATGGCCACGCCTACACCACCATTCACCCGATTCATGTAGCAGCACTGTGCCATGCCCTGTGCCGCGTCAGCAATCTTTCCGACGAAGAGACGCATAGAGTTATCAGTGCCTGCCTGGTCAGCAATATCGGCATGCTTGAATTACAAGAGGTTTTACACGACCAAACAGCACCATTAAGCCAGGAACAAAAAGACCAGATTGCCGCACACCCGGAAGAAGGCGTAAAAATTCTAAGAGAAACCGGCATCAAAGATGAAGCCATACTCGAAATCATATTGCAACATCATGAACGCGCCCACGGAGGCGGATACCCAAACAAGCTAAAGGCAGATAAAATCAAGCTTGGTGCAAAAATACTGGCACTGGCAGACTGCTACAGCGCCATGGTATCACCGCGCATCTACCGTGATACCGTTGATACCTCAGCTGCACTAAAAACCCTTTTTCTGGAACGTGGCAAAGAATACGACGAACAGCTGGCCATACAGCTGATTAAATATATGGGCATCTTCCCACCGGGTACTTACGTGAAACTGGCTAACGGAGAAACCGCCCTTGTCACAAGACGCACGGCAAACAATATGGCACCACAGGTCTCAAGTGTCATCAGCATCAAACAACTACCATATTCCCGCCCAATTCAGCGTGATAATAAACGCAAAGAATTTGCCATTAAAGGGATAGTTGAAAACAAAAAGAAATTCAGTTTTAGCCTGGCAACTATCTGGGGCTATGAAACCGCTTAATCAAACGCCCTAGACGCGCATACAGCGTTAACATTTGAGATCTGCTTTAACACGGTATCGTGCCGCCTGAGTAGAATTTCAACGGCCTGCTAGAGGCCGCACTAAATGAATTGTAGAGAAAGCAGGACAAAAAAATACTACTTCTGAACTCACCTGACTGCAATATGCAATACCGCCAGGAAAGGCCTGCCCCCTACTCAAATGAACTAATCACTATTAAACTCAAACGCACCGATATCATAATCAGAACCATCGCCTGTATCCCCCGCACCCCATTTCCATGAATATGAATGTTGTGAAGGGATTTAGATCGGCAGAGATTAGTCATTGAGCTAAGCAGCACCTGAGCCCAGGGGCACATGTGGTTTCTGATTGATTAGCCTGTTTCGCCGCCGTTCAATCGGCGGGTGCCATCACTCCTCAATTGTGACCGGTGGCGGTCCTGAGTGCGTCACACGAACAGAATGTACGTGGATTAATACAAGTATTGGACATATCAAAAAATCAATTAATGGCGCGTATCATGCGATAAACCCAAAACACTTGCCTCGATATCTTGGCGAATTTTGTTACCGGATTAACCGCCGCTTTAAACTAGAAAACATGTTACCCCGTTTCGTTTATGTGGCAACAAGAACGCCCCCTATGCCTATGAGGCTTCTTAGACTGGCTGAAGATTTTGGGTGATCAAGTCAACTTATGCTGACTCACTGCCTTGAAAATCACTCGGCCATAAAATTCCCGAAGAGGTTTTTTATGCTGAAATGGCATTGGCAGTGTAAATAAGCGTAGCCCTTATGACTAAAATCCGCAAAAAAACAACGTGACATTTTCAATAATTCTTAACATGAGCTTGGCTCTGCCAATTTCTCATAACAGCCTCCTGTGAGGCTGTAGGTTACGCCCGAAAGGACTTAGGCGCCCTCTAACCATTTGCAATCATACTCGGCAATTTGCTGGCGGATCTGGTCAATCGCAGAACGGGTTAATACGCTGCGGGTTTCGTCTCTTAATTCACCACCGAGTTCTTGCGCCAGTTGCTGGGTGGTTGCAAGCATGGCGTCAAAATCAGATAAACCATCCGCATGAATATTCGGCATTTGCATAAAAAGACTAATGCCTGGGGTTGATATGGCTTCGATATTTTCAAGTTCAAAGATACCGGGCTGCATCATGTTCACCAGACTGAAAGCCGGGCCAACATCGGTTTGATAGTGAAATATTTGCATTTCACCGTGTAGCATGCCGGTGCTCTGAATTGTATCTATCAGAATTTGACCAACAAAGTGCCTGCCCTGTTTCGCCATGACATTAAGCACGACCACCTTGTCTGGTGCACCCTTTTTATAATGTTTTTTACACGGCGCTGATGATACTCCAGATCCCTCATTTGCCTTAGCTTCACCGCGTAACTTGCCAAAAATTGAACGAGCTCGCCCACTCACTGAATCAGAGGTGGCTTGCAGTTCATCACGCTCATCTTCGATTTGAATATCCAAAGGTGTTGCTACGGTGTCAATTTCCTGTCCAGCAACCAATCCGATAATTTTTTGTGGATCAGGTTTGGATTTATTTTCAGCACCTACAACAACGGCGCTGGAGACAACCATATCAACATCATGATCATCTTTGGAAAACAAAACACTGTGATCAATTTCATCCCAGCTATGACGACGTTTACTGCGCATTCTGGCGATGCCTGCCAGAATCATTACAACACCAATAACAACAAGTACAATTAATAGAGAATCCATCTATACAATCCGTTCCGTAAAATTCTTGATTTAGCCTACCATCTGAACGGCTTCTTCAACATCAACCGCCACCATACGTGACACCCCTGGCTCGTGCATGGTGACACCGGTGAGGTGTTCAGACATTTCCATGGTTGTTTTATTATGTGTGATAAATATGAACTGAACCTTTGCCGACATTTCTTTCACCATCTTGCAAAAACGGCCTACGTTAGCTTCATCCAGTGGTGCATCCACCTCATCCAACATACAAAATGGTGCTGGATTCAGCTGAAAGATTGAAAATACCAAAGCCACCGCAGTCAGCGCTTTTTCACCACCGGAAAGCATGTGAATACTTGAATTACGTTTACCTGGCGGACGCGCCATTACCGCCACCCCCGTATCCAGCAGGTCATCACTGGTGAGTTCAAGGTAGGCATGGCCACCACCGAACAGGCGTGGAAACAACTCTTTAACCCCTGAGTTAACCTTGTCGTAGGTATCTTTGAAACGGGTGCGGGTCTCTTTATCTATTTTGCGAATGGCATTTTCAAGTGTATTCAATGCATCGGTAAGATCCTCATTCTGCTTATCCAAATATGTTTTACGTTCGGACTGCTCTTCAAATTCTTCAATCGCGGCAAGATTAATAGCTCCCAGGCGCTGAATGCGTTGACCAATTTCACTGACCTGTTGTTGCCACTGCTGTTCACTGGCATCACCCGGTAGTTGCATCAATACCTCCTGCATCACCAAGCCTGTTTCGGCAAACTGTTCTTCCACTGTTTGGCAACGCACTCTAAATTCCTGGCTGCCCATGCGTTGTTTTTCAAGATTAGAACGAATTTGTTGGGATCGCTGCTCAGCTTGATTGCGTTCATCATTCAGCTCACGCATGGCATGATCAAGCTCTTCAACGACACGGCGCGCCAACTGTAATGCTTCTTCAACAGCAAGACGCTTTGCCAACAGTTCTTCCAATTCAACAACCATATCTTCAAGCGGATTAGCCTCGCCCTGTAGCTGGTTTTTCAGCTCGTCACGACGTCTATCCAAATGACTCAGCTGCGTCTGCATACGTTCAAGACGTTGCTGTGTGCCGTCCAGTTGGGCACGTATAGATTGTAGTTTCAACGCAATTTCATGGGCACGTTCACTGTCTTCCCGCGCTTGCTGACGACATTGATCAAGACGCTGGCGCAGCTCATTGCGCTGCTGACTCAGGTCGTGGCGGGTCTGCTCAAAATGTTCAGTCTTGGAAAGTGCTACATCAAGCCGGGCGCGCATTTCCGATAATGACTCTTCTGATGTCAGCCGTTGCTGACGCAGATCAGCTATATCTGTTTCAAGCCGCTGTTTGCGGTTATGAAATTGTTGCAATCTTTCCTGACGTGCGCTCAATTGTGAATCTATCTGCGCCTTGGCTTGTGTGGTCTGATTCAAACTGCTTTGCAGTTCTTCACGACCCCGTTCAAATTCCTGTTGCCGGGCACGGCTTTGTTGCAAGGTTTCCTGCAACTCTTCAACCCGCGCTGCGGTTTCTTCAATATCGGTCTCGAGTATCTTCAGTTCCTGCTCACGCTGCAAGACACCCGCCTTTTCATCAAAATCACGCGCCACGCGCAACCAGTCACGTCCAAGCCAAATACCATCGCAGGTAATAATTGATTCATTTGCCTTGATTTGGCCACGCAGCGACAAGGCCTGTTCAAGCGAATCAGCGGCGTAGATTCCGCCCAGAAACGAAGCCATGGAACAGTCTGACGTCACCTTGTCCAATAAAGCAACACCCGCAGAACCAGTCTCAGCAGCAACAGCGGCTGTTTGTGTATCAAAAACAGTTAAGGCACCCTGATCAAGGTCACTCAAGGCATTGGCAACCGCATCCAGTCCTTCAACACACACAGACTCAAGGTTCAGCCCAAGCGCAACCTCCACTGCCTGTTCCCAGCCTGACTCTACTGTGATGTTCTGCGCCAGTCGGCTGGCATTGTCCAGCCCGTTGGATTTGAGCCAGGCATTGATCTTGTGATTACCCTTACCCAGGGCCTGCTGCTGCAAGGCTTCAAGCGAAGCGAGACGGCCGCGCATACTTTGCTGACGGCTGCGCTCAGCATCCAGTTCACCGCTTAAGGTTTGACTGTGCTCACGCTCATGCCGAATATGTTCAACTTGCTGTTCTACTTCATGGTGCAATTGACCCAGCTGCTCTTCACGCTGATCACGTTCTTGTTGCAGCGCCTCAATCTCTGTTTCAAGACTGCCTGGTGATAGCAGGCCAAGTTCATCATCAATCCGTTGGATACGTTGATTAAGTTGGTTGAGGCTCTGCTCCTGATGCTGGATGCGGGTCTTTTCCACCTCGGCAACACGAATATGTTCTGATGAAGTCTGATTAAACTCATCCCACTGCTGCTGCCAGGCCTGCATCGATTCTTCCGCCGCGCTCAACATCGCTGAAGATTCGCTTTCTTTATCGCGATAGAGCAACAGCTCTACTTCATTGGCCTCAAGCGACATGGTCAACTCTTCCACAGCAGAGCGATCATTTTGAAAATGCTCGGTGGCCTCGGTCCAGGCCTCTTCCACCTCTCTCATGTCACGTTCCTGTTTTGAACGGGTATCTTTAAGATGCTGAATGGTTTGTTCCAGGCGCGCTATTTCAGATCCCAGGGCATAATAATCACCCTGAACCTGATTGAATTTTTCATTGCTCTCGGTTTGATGTTCGCGCTGCGACTCAATTGCTGCTTCAATGCCACGCTGTTCAGCAATCTGAGCCTCCAGCGCCGTTTCCTGTGCCTGAATCTGTTTGTCACGCTCCTGCACTGTGTTATCCAGATTAGAAAATTTCAGCGCCAGCAATTCAGCCTTGAGTTTGCGTTCATCTTCTTTAAATGCTTTATATTTTGCTGCCGTATTGGCTTGACGTTGCAGCGTTGCCAAACGCTTGCCCAGCTCTTCACGCAGATCATCAATACGTTCCAAATTCTCACGACTGTGCTTGATACGGTTTTCGGTTTCGCGGCGCCGCTCTTTATATTTAGAGATGCCAGCGGCCTCTTCAATAAAGACACGCAGTTCTTCCGGCTTGGCTTCGATCAGACGAGAGATGGTGCCCTGTTCGATGATGGCGTAGCTGCGAGGCCCCAGACCGGTACCAAGAAAAATGTCGGTAATATCACGCCGCCGACAGCGTGAGCCATTGAGGTAATAGTTTGACTGCCCGTCACGCGTGACCTGACGTTTAACCGAAATCTCGTTGTAAGAGGCATATTCGCCACCCAACCTACCCTCAGTATTTTCAAACACCAGTTCAACCGTGGCCTGCCCCACGGGCTTGCGTGCAGTTGAGCCATTAAAGATGACATCCGCCATGGAATCACCACGCAGGTTCTTGGCCGAGCTTTCACCCATCACCCAGCGAACCGCATCAATGGTGTTGGATTTACCACAGCCATTCGGGCCAACAATACCAATCATATTACTGGGCATAGGAATGGTGGTGGGGTCAACAAACGACTTAAAACCCGCCAGTTTAATATTCTTCAGACGCATTGGTAATAACCTTCAGATGAAACTCTAGCCGCTTCGCGTTAAAATACCGCCCGATCATACCAGACCTGAGCCTTGAAGCCAGACTAGCAACATCAATAATTCAATTTAAAAACAACCGCTAACCTATTGAGTTTTAATAAATATGTCAACAATACCAACAAAAGAACTGGAAACATTCGACAATCCAATGCCGGAGCGTGATTACACCATCCGCATCGATGTGCCTGAGTTTACCTGCCTCTGCCCTAAAACCGGCCAGCCTGATTTTGCTACATTCAAAATCGAATATGTGGCCGACAAACAGTGTGTTGAACTCAAGGCCCTGAAAATGTACATGTGGTCATTCCGTGAGGAAGGTGCCTTTCATGAAAAGGTCACCAACGACATCCTCAGCGATCTGGTAGCCGCCACTCAACCACGCTTCATGCGCCTGACCGGCGTCTTCAATGTCCGTGGCGGCATCTACACCACCGTTGTGGCTGAACATCGCCATCCTGACTGGACTCCAGCGGCTCCAGTTACCCTGCCCTAGAAAGACTGCTGAATGAGCCAGACGCTCTTCGTTGGTATCGACCTGGGCACATCGGGCTGCCGTGCTATCGCCATCAATGGTGACGGACAGCCAGTTGCCCAGGCAACCACGTCAATACCAGCCCCCATTCGGGATGGCAAGCGGGTCGAACAAGATGCCAGCATCTGGTGGCAGGCCGTGCAAGAAACCATACACGGGCTACTCGCCCAGGTTCAGGTTGAATCAATAAAGGGTATTGCCGTAGATGGCACATCTGGCACCCTGCTATTGGTCGATGACAAGGGTGAGCCACTCGCCCCGGCTCTGATGTACAACGATGGTCGCAGTCAGGCCGAAGCATTACGCATCGACAAAGTAGCCCCACAACAATCAGCGGCTCATGGCGCAACATCGGCGCTGGCAAAATTATTACATCTTCAATCCGGTCCCGAGGTACATTATGCCCTGCATCAGGCTGACTGGATTAGCGGCAAACTGAGTGGCCAATGGGGGAGCAGTGATGAAAACAACTGTTTGAAGCTCGGCTTTGATGCCATCAATAACGGCTGGCCAGCGTGGTTGGAACAATTGGGCGTGAATCAGACAATCCTGCCCAAGGTCTATCAACCCGGCACCGCCGTGGCAACCATTAGTCCGAAAATTGCCCAGCAATTTAAGTTGTCACGGGCAACACAGATAATTGCCGGCACCACCGACAGCACCGCCGCCTTCATTGCCACAGGTGCCAACCAGGTCGGTGAGGCAGTCACTTCGCTGGGGTCTACCCTGGTGATGAAGGTGATTAGTGATCGGCCCATATTTTCACCCAGGCACGGTGTATATTCCCAACCGCTGGCTGGCCGATGGTTGGTGGGTGGCAGCTCAAACAGTGGTGGTGCAGTATTGCAGCATTACTTTAGCCAGCAACAATTAACCGAGATGACGGCGCAACTAAAACCAGACCATGCCACCGGGCTCAACTATTATCCGCTGATCAACCCGGGCGAACGTTTTCCCATTGCTGATAGTCGTAAGCCTCCCTGTCTGTCACCACGACCAGAAGATGACGTGGTATTTTTTCAGGCTATGCTTGAGAGTATGGCCCGCATCGAGCAACAAGGCTACCAGTTGCTGGCAGAGCTGGGCGCACCCTATCCCAGCAATGTTCGCAGTGCAGGCGGCGGCAGTGCTAATCCGGCATGGACTAAAATACGCCAAACCCTGCTCGGCATTCCCATGCTTGAAGCGCAACATCAGCAAGCCGCCTATGGCAGTGCACTACTGGCACGTCAGGGCTATTTAGACAAACCAGGAATTTAACCATGAACCCATTTATCGGCCTGATATACATCTTCAAGGGCTTTAACCTGATTCGCCGACCCGGCCTGCGCCGCTTTGTACTGATCCCACTATTGGTCAATATTATTTTATTTGCTGGCGGCATCTGGCTAGCGGGCAGTTATTTTGCAGGGCTGATGGCCATATTACTGCCACAGGGGTTTGGCTGGCTGGAATGGTTACTCTGGCCCATATTCGGTTTGGCTCTGCTGTTAACCATGTTCTATAGCTTCACCCTGATCGCCAACTTTATCTGTGCGCCATTCAATGGCCTGCTGGCCGAGGCGGTCGAACTGGAACTCAAGGGAGAAATTGAAAGCAGCGATATCAGTCTGATGCAGGCACTCAAAGATACGCCAAAGTCACTCTGGAGCGAGGTGCGCAAACTGGGCTACTTCCTCAGCCGCGCCATCCCGCTGTTGATACTTTTTCTCATTCCGGTACTAAACATTGCCGCACCCTTTCTGTGGATTGCCTTCAGCGCTGCATTGCTGGCAAGAGAATATTTCGACTACCCCATGGCCAATCATGGCCAGAACTTTCAGCAGCAACGTCAAATATTAAAACAACATCGTTTCAGCAGTCTCAGTTTTGGCGCTGGCATTATGTTTTTAACCATGATCCCGGTGGTTAACTTCATTGTCATGCCGTTGGCCGTTGCCGGTGCCACGGCCATGTATCTTGAACGCATTAGAAAATCCTAAAATAAGACAAGCTTTCATATCGTAAAAATGCTACAATTCGGCTCCGTTATTTATCGCAATAGCTACCGCTCATATTACGAGCCTGTCGAGCTTAGGCGATCATCACGACAAAGTGAGCCGGTTCGAGTCAGATTTATCTGGGATTTGTTTGGGTATGTGGCAATGCTGCATAGTTAAGTATTTTCGGAAAACCCGGCGCTAGCAACTTGCCGTGATCGATCCCCCACTTCGATAACTCCCTAAGGGTGTCGCCTATTGCCTCTAGCTGCAAAGGTGCCGCACTATGTCTGATCCAAAAATTTCTGCCCCAGCATTTTCCGAGTTGGGACTCATTCAACCGCTAGTCGATATTCTAAAAGAGGTGGGTTATGAAACTCCCTCACCCATCCAGGCAGAAACCATCCCGCTTTTGCTGGCAGGAAAAGATCTTATCGGTCAGGCGCAAACTGGCACAGGCAAGACCGCCGCCTTTGCCTTGCCCTTAATATCCAACATCGAGTTAAAAAAGCTTGAACCACAAGTTTTAGTATTGGCACCAACCCGCGAGCTAGCTATTCAGGTTGCCGAAGCTTTCCAAAAATACGCATCAAAGATGAAGGGCTTCCACGTTGCGCCAATCTACGGCGGTCAAAGCTATGAAGGTCAAATTCGCCAACTTAAACGAGGCTGTCACGTGGTGGTTGGCACGCCAGGCCGTGTCATGGATCACATGCGCAAAGGCACCCTGAAACTTAAAGGCCTAACCGCACTGGTACTCGATGAAGCCGACGAAATGTTACGCATGGGCTTTATCGATGATGTCGAATGGGTTTTAGAACAGACCCCGCCAACACGCCAAATCGCCTTATTTTCAGCCACCATGCCTGCGGTAATTCGTAAGATCGCCGACAAGCATTTAAATGAGCCAGAGCATGTCACCATCAAGGTTAAAACCACCACGGCTGAAACCATTCGACAACGCTACTGGATGGTTAGCGGCCATCACAAACTCGACGCCCTAACCCGCCTGCTTGAAGCAGAAACCTTTGATGGCATGATCATATTTGTTCGCACCAAGAATGCAGCCGTCGAATTATCAGAAAAATTGGAAGCACGCGGTTACGCATCATCGCCACTGACAGGCGATCTGGACCAAAAAATGCGCGAACGCACTGTCGATAGACTCAAAAAAGGCAAACTGGATATCCTGGTAGCTACCGACGTGGTCGCCCGTGGCCTTGACGTAGAGCGCATCACCCACGTCATCAATTATGACGTCCCCTACGATACTGAATCATACACTCATCGTGTTGGTCGTACGGGTCGTGCCGGACGTAAGGGTGATGCCATCCTGTTTATTGCACCACGCGAACAACGCATGCTCAGCAGCATCGAGCGTGCTACGCGCCAAAAAATTGAAAAGCTTGAACTGCCTTCGAACGAAGTCATCAATGACAAACGTATTGAACGTTTCAATCAGCGTATCACTGATACATTAAGTGCTGGTTATGACATGGAGTTTTTCCAGAAGCTGATGGAAAACTACCAGCAAGAACACAACATTCCAGCCATAGAAATTGCTGCAGCGTTGGCCAAATTGGTCCAAGGCAAACAGCCCTTGCTGATGCAAAACAAACCACCCCAGGAACCACGCGAAAAGAAAGCCTTCAACCATCGTGAACGTCCTGAAAGACCATCACGCTCTGACAGGTCTCGTTCAAACAGAGCCCGCCCAACATCTGATCGCCCCAGAAAATCACGTCCGGCGGAAGAAGGCATGGAGCGTTATCGGGTTGAGGTTGGTCATAACGACAAAGTTAAACCTGGCAACATTGTTGGCGCTATCGCCAATGAAGGTGGGCTTGATAGCGAATACATCGGTCGCATTGATATCCATGATGACTACAGCACTGTTGATCTACCTGCTGGCATGCCTAAAGATATTTTTCAGGACTTGCAGAAAACCCGTGTTGCAGGCAAACAGATTAGGCTTTCAAAACTGAGTGAAGAAAGGCCTGCCAAAAAAGACTACAAGCCCAAGACTGATAAAGCAAACAGCGGCGACAAACCGTTAAAGCGCAAAAAGCCTAAGTCATAACAGCAATTTCACACCGACCAGCTATTTATTGAATCAGGCGGAATGAGTTGATAATACTGGCCAAATCCTGCTTTAGCCCAAGGGTGAGATAATCACCCTTGGGCACTTGGGTTGCGGTGACAACATACGCATAGCCGTTGGCGATAGCAAATTTTTGAAACTGATACAACGGTGCCCCGAACATATAATTCATCGTTACGATTACACCGCCATTGGTTTCGGAATCGACACTGGATGAAATTACTTCTATGCCAAGCATGGCGTAATTTGATTTAGTGTAAGCCATGTAATCTGCAATCGAAATCTGACCGACACTTTCAACCATGACATTAATATTGGGTGCAACACCGTCAACTATATTAGTCGAAAATATAGCAATCGGCGCCTCAACCGAGCCAGAAACCCCTACACTCTCAAGCATTTGCGCACCAAAATTTTCATCCGGCCGCCAAGCTTTATTATTTGGCCAGCTGATTTGAAAGCCATATTCAGTATTCACGTAAGTAGTATTTTGAACCCCGGTAACTGCTTGCGGTGTAGATAATACGGGAACAACCGACACTTCAGTTCTACCAATAGGTGTTTCGAAGGTTTTGACTTCGGCCTTGATCTCAAGACCTGAGCGGGTGATCTTTACATCGGAAGTGCGATCAAGCAGCCCTCCCAACTCAATCTTGAATATCAGCATGAATGAAATAGCGACAACACCAAACACTAGCCACTTCACTGGAAACTGTGTCGTGCGCCCTTCCGATTGTTTTGCTGGTTCTCCAGACATGCACTGTCATCCCTGACTAACGATCCTGGTTCAGCTTACAACATATTTATCTTAATTCAACATTCAAACCTGTAACCAGCCGCTAACGACTAAACATATCAGCCAATCAGGCCGCTACAAATTTTTGCAACCGCGCCACACCTTCTTCAAGGCGCTCAAGCGATGTCGTGTAGGCAAAGCGCACATGCTGCTCCGCACCGTTCAATCCAAAGTCTTTACCCGGCGCAACAGCAACCCCTGCCTGCTGCAATAGGTCAAGACAGAACTGATAGCTATCGTCGTTAAATTGCTTGCAGTTTGCATAAAGATAAAAAGCCCCTTGCGGCGTTACCGGAATATCAAAACCCATTTGTTGCAAGGCAGGCAGCAGATAATCACGGCGCTGCTCAAATAGTTGTCGACGCCGCTCAAGCTCTGCCATTGTCTCTGGTTTAAATGCGGCCAGTGCTGCGTACTGGGCAGGAGTTGACGCCGACAGGAAAATATTCTGGGCAACCCTGTCCAGGCCATCAACATAGGCCTCTGGTGCCACTATCCATCCCAAACGCCATCCGGTCATGCCAAAAAACTTTGAAAAACTATTGATGACAAAAACATCATCACTGATTGCCAGAGCTGTCTGCTCTTTCACCCCATAGGTCAGACCATGATAAATCTCATCGACAATTATGTGGCCACCCTTTTGCACAACAAAATCAGCGATTGCGCGCATCTCAGTTTCAGTAATAAGCGTCCCTGTGGGATTGGCCGGTGAGGCAATCATCACCGCTCGGCTTTTGTTATTCCAATGTTTTTTAATCTGTTCAAGATCAAGCTGATATTCTGTTTCAATATCAACCGGTATAGAAATAACTTCAGCATCGACCAGACGAACGAAATTGCGGTTACAGGGATAACCAGGATCAGCCATCAACACTTGCTGGCCTGGGTTGATCAGCGCTGGCATCAACAACTGCAAAGCCCCAGATGAACCAGGCGTGATCAAAATGCGCTTGGGGTCGACACTGACCTTGTATTTTTGCTGATAAAAATCACTAATCGCCTGGCGTAACTCAGGCAGACCGGCTGCGGGAGTGTAGTGATGTTTGCCTGCTTTAAGCGCTGCAATACCTGCCTGGACGATAGATACCGGGGTTTCAAAGTCCGGCTCACCTATCTCCATATGAACGATGTCATGCCCTTTAGCTTCAAGCCGTCTGGCTTGAGCCAGCAGGGCCATCACATGAAACGGCTGAACAGCCGCCATGCGATCAGAAAAATTTACAACATTAGACATTGGCCGCTTGATGCAACTCACGAACCATATCCATATTCAAATAGCGATGCCCACCTGCCTCACCATTGATTACGGTAAAATCTGCGTTTGGCTCACCCATCTGATCAAGCACAATGGCCGCGCCACTAAAATCATCATGTGCGGTATAACCATTTGTTGTGATCACCGTTGCCAAACGCGCTTGTACAGAGGAACGAATACCGTTATAAGAGTCTTCAAAGGCAATACATTGCTCAGGCGGCAAATTCATCGCCTCCATTACATAGTGATAAATATCCGGGGCAGGTTTCTTAGCAGGCACAATATCACCAGCACCAATCACTTCGAACCACTCCAGCGAATCTGCGCCCAAGGTATAAGTCAGCAGTGCTGTTACATTTTCAGGGGTGGTAGTGGTGGCAATTGCCAAGCGTAATCCTGCATCCCTCGCCTCCTGGATTAATCGCTCAACCCCTGGGCGCAGTGGAACAGCACCATCTGCCATCAGTTTGGTATAAAAACTTGTTTTTGCTGCGTGCAGACCAGCAACAAACTCATCGAAATTACCAGGCTTCTGAAATTCAGTATTAAACTTTTCCAGATAGTAACGAATACGTTCCTTACCCCCTGTGACAGCCAATAATTCGCCATACAATTCAGGCGTCCAGTCCCAACCCAAGCTTGCCTCCTGAAAAGCCAGATTGAAGGCAACACGGTGTCCATCACGCTCAGTGTCGGCCAACGTGCCGTCAACATCGAAAATCAACGCTGTTAATTCGCTCATATTCTCATCTCTTCCAGTTATTAATTTTAATCAAAGACCGCATTTTATCATCATTTAAATGATATTAACCCCTTGAAGATAAATGGCTTTTTAACAGCCCAAAGTATTAAACAATAATCATAACTCTATTGCCTAAACCTAAAATATCTAGTATATATTCGGGATTAATATTTGAGGCACCAGGAGAAGGGAATGTCCCCAAACAAAGCTAGCGCAGATACTGCAAGCAAGAAAAAAGCCGTATCAAAGAAAAAAGCAGCACCCAAGAAAAAAGCAGCTGCAACAAAAAAATTAAGTGCCGCTGAAGCCAAAGCAAGAGCAGACAAGCTTTTGCAGGGCTTTGGCAACTTCGAACCCTATAAAGAGAAAAAGGGCGAGGAGTACATGAATGACGATCAAATCGAGCACTTTCATTTACTTCTGACGGCCTGGAAACACGCACTGATGGAAGAAGTGGATAGGACCGTACAACACATGCAAGATGAGGCGGCTAACTTCCCCGACCCCAACGACCGTGCCAGTCAGGAGTCAGACTTCACCATGGAACTGCGTGCTCGTGATCGCGAACGAAAACTAATCAAGAAGATTGAAGAGTCTATTAACACGCTTGATAGCGAAGATTACGGCTTTTGTGAAAGCTGTGGTGTTGAAATCGGAATTCGCCGTCTCGAGGCACGGCCAACAGCGACACTTTGTATTGACTGCAAGACTCTCGACGAAATCCGCGAAAAACAAAAAGGGGGCTAACGCCCCCTTTTCATTGAAATGCCAGACCAAGGCAAAATACTTATAAGCTAACTGGCCTTGGTCTCTTTGTTATTACCTAGCTCACTAATTTTAGTCTCACAGACCTGACTCATCTGCAAGCGATTGGCATTTACAAAGGCCATAATATATTCAAAGGCAGAGGGGTTGGTCTCTTTGACTGAGTTTTCCACCAGCAGGCATTTTTCACCATCCACAATACTTGGCCGCACATCATTTGAATAGTGAAGGCGATTATCCTTACCAAACGTGGCCATGGTGGTTGAAATACGCTCAATCCAATCACTGGGACGAAACTTGCGGCCATCCTCAGTAACACTCCTGATGACCAGTTTACAGCCTGTTATCAATTCCATTGTATGACTACCTGCATGGGACATGCTTGGCTACGATGCCAGAAATTCCCTATTTAAAGACTTTATTAAGGTGTTGCCTATCGAAAATATCGGCAAATCACCAAAATTCATGAGCGGCATTATACATTGAAGTCAACTTTATTCAGCAATCCCCTTTCATAAAATATGATGTTTTCGCATAATTAAGGTGAAACCATTCATTACATCCGTCCATAATCATACAATTTTAATGACAACGACCCATGGGAGGGTTTATGAGCATCGAAAACATTGACTCGATACTCCACGAAGAGCGCTTGTTTCAACCTTCGGCAGAATTCGTTAAAAGCGCTTCAATCAACTCGCTAGAAAATCTGAAAGATTTACATGAGCAAGCCGAGCAAGACTATGAAGGTTTCTGGGCCAAGCTCGGTCACGATGAAATCAGTTGGCAAACCCCCTTCAGTAACGTCCTTGATGACAGCAGAGCACCTCACTACCAGTGGTTCAGCGATGGCAAAACCAACGTCTCATATAACTGTCTGGACCGTCACCTGGAAAGCCGTGATAATAATAACGCCATTATTTTTGAAGGTGAAAATGGTGATATCAAAACCCTGACTTATCATGAGCTGTATTCACAGGTATGCTGTTTTGCCAATGCCATGAAGGCTCGAGGCATTGGTAAAGGTGATCGTGTCGTCATCTACATGCCAATGACACCAGAAGCTGTGGTGGCCATGCAGGCCTGTGCTCGTATTGGCGCGATTCACTCGGTTGTCTTCGGTGGCTTTTCGGCAGAATCACTCAAAGACCGTATCGAAGATGCAGGAGCCAAAATGCTCATCACCGCCGATGGTGGCCATCGCGGCGGAAAAATTATTGAGCTGAAACAAGCTGCTGACAAGGCACTGGCTGGTGGTTGCGCCAGCATTGAAACGGTTATTGTTTTCAAACGTACCGGTCACGATGTCGGTTTCAATCCAGATAAAGATATCTGGTGGCATGATGCCATCAAGGATATGGACAACAATTGCGAGCCAGAATGGGTGGAAGCAGAGCACCCGCTGTTTCTGCTTTATACCTCTGGCTCCACCGGCAAACCCAAAGGCATTCAACACTCAACAGCGGGATACCTGCTTGGTGCCATCCTCACAATGAAGTGGGTATTCGATATCAAGGATGATGATATCTATTGGTGTACAGCCGATGTAGGCTGGATTACCGGGCACACCTATGTTGCCTATGGCCCACTGGCAGTGGGTTCAACCGTACTGATCTATGAAGGCGCACCCACCATCCCCGATTGTGGTCGTTTCTGGGATATCTGCGAACGCCACAAGGTCAGCATTTTCTATACAGCCCCCACCGCGATTCGGGCACTGATGAAACAAGGTGATGAATTTCCAGCCAAGTACGATCTTTCCAGTATCCGCCTGCTTGGCACCGTCGGCGAACCCATTAACCCTGAAGCCTGGATCTGGTACCACAAAATCATCGGTGGTGAGCGCTGTCCTATTGTAGACACCTGGTGGCAAACAGAGACCGGCGCCCACATGATTGCTCCAATACCCGGTGCGGTTGCAACCAAACCCGGCTCCTGCACCCTACCCCTGCCCGGCATCATGGCTGACGTTGTCGATGAAGCTGGCAACAGCATTACCGAGGCCAACAAAGGCGGCTTTCTGGTGATCAAAAAACCCTGGCCCTTTATGCTGCGCACGATTTGGGGTGATGATGAACGTTACATCAATACCTACTGGCCAATGTTTGACGGCAAATACTATCTTGCTGGCGACAGCGCCCGACGCGACTCAGATGGCTATTTCTGGATCATGGGGCGCATTGATGATGTGTTAAATGTCTCTGGACACCGCCTCGGCACCATGGAGATTGAGTCTGCCTTGGTAGCCCATCCTCGCGTTGCTGAAGCGGCTGTGGTCGGTCGCCCTGACGAGATCAAGGGTGAGGCAATCTTTGCCTACGTCGTTTTAAAAGGCGACCGCCCTGAAGACGGCATTGATAAAAAGCTAACTAAGGAGCTGCGAACATGGGTCAGCGAACAGATTGGCCCAATCGCCAAGCCTGATGACATCCGATATGCAGATAATCTACCCAAAACTCGCTCCGGAAAGATCATGCGGCGCTTACTGCGAACCATCGCCCAAGGCCACGAAATAACCCAAGACACCTCCACGCTGGAGAACGAATCAATCCTACAACAACTGCAAGGCAAGCGCTAACTCACCAACATGGCCAGCCATCAAAGGCTGGCCACTCATTACCCATACAAGTCATATTGACATTATACAGGCACTCTGTTTTAATCACGTTGTCCTTATTGTTTGTATGGCCTTTATACTAGAGGATAGGTTAGCAGATATTAAACATAGGCATATGTGATTATTAGTGGCTGATGCATTCTTAAAATGTCATGCAACGGAATGAGGTCAAAAAATTATAGGTAATGTACACCTCCCAGTACTCACTTATAAAAAACCCAATAGGGGCACACGCCAGTCGCCCCTTTTTTTCCTCATAATTTTTTGAAGCCGACTAAATTACCTCCTTAACAGACCGTATTTTTAACGGCCATAGCAGAAACTGCTTTTGTGCCCAAAAATTAATCAGTTAAGTAAAAATTAATAGCTAATCATGTTGACGTTTAAGATTCTTCACAGTAACATGTGCCCCACAAATCAAGCACGATTTATTCCCCGGTAGCTCAGTTGGTAGAGCAAATGACTGTTAATCATTGGGTCGCTGGTTCGAGCCCGGCCCGGGGAGCCACATTTAAAAAAACCGCCTAACCGGCGGTTTTTTTTCGACCTTAGTTTGTTAAACAAAAACTAAGAAAGCGCATGCTAACATCGCATTTATGAATAATAAGACAGACCAAGAGGATGCTGAGTTATTCCGCCAGGCAATGGCCGGTGTCCGCCGTCTCACAACGGATCATCGCCCCCACACACCTCAACGCCTCAGAGCAGTAAAACGGCATGCAACAACAGATGAGCCGCAAATGATTGATACACTGTCTGATGAATTCGAACCACATAGTGAGCCCCATCAGGAAAACGATTCGTTTACCCGACCCGGCATCCAAAAACAGCTACTCAAAAAACTTAGGTTGGGAAAGATACCGATTGAGGACGAGCTGGACTTGCACGGCTATAGGGTTGAACAGGCACGCCAGATCCTGGCTGGTTTTCTTAATCACTGCCGTGAACATGGCTTTCGCTGTGTCCGCATCATTCATGGCAAAGGCCTGTCATCACAACAGCCACCCGTGCTAAAGAGAAAAACCCGGTACTGGCTGCAACAACGGGATGAGGTACTGGCCTTCTGCCCGGCCCATCGCTCAGGTGGAGGTAGTGGTGCCGTCTTTATCCTGCTCAAGCGAGGCTAAAAGAAATAGCCCAGCTTAACCTGGAAATAATCATCATTGCGAAACATATAAAGCGGATCCATCGATTCCAGGCTTGATGTGCCACGATACTCCAGTCCTAACCTCCAGCTCTGTCCCAGACGCCGACTCGCCTCGATAGTTGTGGAAATAGCCCCTCCATCCAGGTCGGATATAACCCCTACCAATATCTCGCTACTTTGCATATCATTAAAAACCCAACGCAACCCTAGCATCACGTCATCTTCAAACGGCCCGGGCGCAAACTCACCTCGATCATCATAAAGATATTCAAGTAGCAAGCCGAGATCCATGCTGCTATCAAGCAAGCCTACGTGGGTATATTCAAAGCCAATTATAGCCTGTGTGTAGCGCTGGTCTTTTTCTTTTGTCGAGGTCGCCTCAAACTTCCACGCCCAATCACCGAGCAAGGCCTGCAAGGTCAACCCGGTTTGTTCAATCAGGTTATAGAGCGGCAATAAATACTCAGGCTGACCAAAAGAATTCAGAACTGGCACAAACCCTGGAACACGGCTGGTACCTGAAAAATGCGACAGACCAATATCCCAGTCACCAATGTAATGAGACCAGCGAACCGCCCAGTCCATATGTTTATCCTTTTCATCCGACTCATACAAGGCATCCTGCGCCGTGTTAATGACTAACGGCCCTCGCAGACGTCCATTCACACCCGCAAAAGTTTGTTCACGAAACAGAGGCAATACAAACAACTCCCATGTGCCCCAGTCTGTAAACCGGTTTAGATTAAACATTGGCTGGCCCAGCTTTTCTTCACGGTCCAAGTTCTCAACAAGGTCAATCTGATTAATCACATCAACCAGATGCAAAGACTCTGTTACCCCCCAAAACACTTTGCCAATCCCCAGGCGCACCTCCCAGTCCCCCATGGCATTAATCCACATCAACTCGCGCACATCGGCATGGTTACGCTCTTCATCCTGATCCCCTACCCGCACAAATGGCACGAAGGTCAAACTGGATTTCCTATCATTCCAGCTTATGTATAATTCTGGCTGAATAGCCAAAGACGTAGTTGATCCGTGCTGTTCAGCATATAAAGGATCATCAAAAAACATTCTCCGCTCAGCGGTCAAAGAACCTGAAATTGTTGTTCTAAAGGTAGAAGGTTTTGGTATGGCTTTGGGTTTTGGTTTTGGTTTTGGTGAGAAACGTTTCACCGCTGCCGACCAGCCGATATCCCGCAACCTTTGCTGATCATAAAGTGCCTGACTAGTGCGTTCGAAAGGGCCAACCAATACAACCTCAGCGGGTCTGCCAATCACATCAACCGTTCTTTGTTCAACATTAAAACCATTTTTTTCAAGCTGCTGAAGAATCTTTTTTGCCGTTGCCTTATCAGAAAACACTCCAACCTGCAGGTATGGAACTTTATTATTCGCCTGAACTGCCGCAGCAACAAAAAACATCATTATCGCAGCAACGATGTTGATTAGAGCAACTCTATTAATGCACATCTGAACCTCTGACTTTAGCGCGCCCGTTTAAGGTCATTAACCTGAAAATCACTCTCTTTCAGACCAGTACGAAAACGATAATTTCTCCACACAATTCGGGTTGTCTTGCCGGTCTGGTGATTTTCCATAAACATCTCATCTGGCCGCCAATGGTGTTCCAGATACTTTTTATAACCGATAAAGGTCAGTGTCTTGAGTAAACCGTTTTTACGATCATAATAATCTGTTCTCCGCGGTAGATACTCTTCCTTGTCTATCCAGGTCACCTGACGGGTATAGCCTGAATATTTGTCTACAGGATATCGCTCAACCACAAAACAATCCATGCCCTGATACACCTCATCACGAAGGTACTTGTAGGTATATTTTTCTACCTCCTGCGAACCCAGATCTTCATAAGCAAACTCACTGCCCATATAAGGACCATCTTTCTTTTTCGAGGCAATCCGCTTCACCCGTTTAAGCGCGGGCAGATACAACCACTGATCATCAGATTTTACCTTATACGAATACGTCAACATTGCCGTACCCTTAACATCAGCGGGTTCATCAAAGATAGACATGCCTTTATCACCATCACCTTCAACCTCTAAACCCAAAACCCGGATGTAGCGACGGCTCTCATCACCACGGCGGTTTTTTAAAATCATCTCCATTTCAGCCCTGAAATCACCAAAGCCATTGCCGCGTCTATCCGCTTCCTGGGAAATTTCAAGACCACGTTCTTCAGGCGTTTGTGCGCTGGCATATAGAGGGTTCAGAAATGCTGCCAGCAACAGCGAAACCATAAAATATTTTTTGGGCATATTCATTAGCAACACCTCCTTATTGGTTCATTTCATCAAACTTCATTAACAAAGTGGGCAATAACAAAAAGTCTGCAACCAACGCAAGCATGATAGTCGTCGCGGTCAATTGAGCCATAGATGAGTTTAATTCAAATGCAGACAGTGATAACACTAAAAATCCGGCAATCAACGCCAGAGAGGTTACCCACAAGGCCATGCCCACGGTAGAAAAGGCATAACGCACCGCGTCCTGACTCGATAACCCCTGCTCTCTGCGTCCACGCTGATATTTGCTCATAAAGTGTACAGTGTCATCAACCACAATCCCCAGGGTCATGCCCACCACCACAGATAGGGCTAACCCCACCTGACCGACAAACATACCCCACAAGCCAAAGGCCATGGCTGCAGGAACAAGGTTTGGAACCAGACTGATTGCCCCCATTTTCAACGACCTTAGCGCAAACACCAGAATCAATGAAATTAACACCAGCGCAATCACCGTGCCCAGTAACATGCTGCGCACATTACGATAACCAATATGCGCGAACATGATCGCCGGGCTGGCACCACTGCCGTGCATGGATGATTGTGCGTTTTTGTGTAGCCATGCCTGAGCCCTGTCTTCCAACGCCAGCAACTGATTGGTAGAAAGACTTTCCAGGCTGACATCCATTCGCGTCGCAGATTTATCCAGATTGATCTGGTTATTCAGATCCAAACCATACGGCAAAGACATTTCATATAACAACAGATATTGTGCCGCCAGCTCACGCAGATCAGGAATACGATACCAGACAGGCTTATCACCGTGCATATTGCGGTTTACCCGCTTCATTACATCCGTAAAAACGCCGACATGCAGCACACCCGGCTGTTGACGATACCACTCGGCAAACCTTTCAAGATTTTCAAGGTAGATGGGTTCACTAATCCCCCCACTTTCACCTGTGCCCAGCGAATAACTAATCTGGTACATGCCGGTGAGATTATCGGTGATGTAATCGGTATCTGTTCTAAACTCAATTGTCTCATCGAAATAATTGACGAATTCATCATTCAGTTCATTGGCCGGTATAAACATAATCAATCCCACCACCACAGCCAACATGCCCCACATGATTCTGGCCCGTTGCCGCACCACAAAATCTCCCAGGGTCTGCATGAACAACAAGCCTCTAGAATCGTGCCTTGGCGGCTTAACCGGCAAAATCGCGATCAAGGCGGGAAACAGCGTTATCGATAACAGATAGCCGGTCACCACACCCATCGCCACCATGTTACCCAGGTCACGAAATGGCGGCGCATCAGAGAAGTTCATACTCAAAAAACCAATCGCCGTGGTCATGCTGGTAATAAATACGGGCTGCATATTGATACGCATACTCTCAGTCAATGCCTGGAATTTATTTTGACTAAGACGATAATTTTGCAGAAAATTGATCAAAATATGCACGCAATGAGCCACCGCCATAGTCATCACCATTGTTGGCGTTGAGGCTGTCGGCGGACTCAATTTTATGCCCACCCAGCCTGCCAGTCCCATGGCTGAAATAATGGCGAATATAATGACCAGCAGTGTTGCAATCGTGCCGCTAATCACCCTGACCGATAAACCGACCAATACCAGAATCACCAAAAACATAATTGGCACCAGTGTTGCAAAGTCGCTCTGTGATGCCTCAGTAAAAGCATTATTCATAAACAAAATACCGGTCAGGTGTATTTTGATCTGTGGATATTTGGCTTCATATTCACTTGCCAACCCGCGTACAAACGAAATCACCTCAGGCGTTTCGGTTTGCAGGTTGATCTCTGGCAAATGAATGGTGATATTGACACCCGTTACATGCCCCGAAGGTGAAATAATACGATTCAGCAAACTGGGTTCAGCCAGGGCAACCGCCTTGACCCGCGCAATTTGTTCCGACCCAAACGACAAGGCGTCTTCAACCAGGTTTTCAACCACCAGGTCATCCGCATCGGCATAGGTGTGTTGAAAATTGGTCACCGAATCCACACGCAGCGAATACGGCGTCTGCCAGGCGGCTTCGGTGATCTGTTCGACAATATCTAAAATTTCGGGGCTAAAGACGTTACCGGATGCCGGCGTAATCACCAGCAAGGCATTGTCGTTTTTATTGTAGGTATTTTGCAGATTGTCAAAGGCCTGCAACTGAGGGTTTTCTTCACTAAAGAAAATACGATAATCATTGGTGAAGCTGAGAAAACGGACTCCACTGGCCGCAGCAAGCACCCACACCAGGGTCAGAAGAATGACCAACCAGCGCCAACGGATCAATACAGCAGTATAACGTTCAACCATAAATCAGTATTCCTCAGGCAACAACGCTGTAACTATCTATTTTTAAAGTAGTTAATAAAACTAGCATGCCCAGTATATTAGCCAAGATCAAGGTACGCGAAACAACATAAATATGCGAAAATGCAACCCCTTCAATCAATCCAAACATTTGTTAGTCAAACTATGAACCCAGAGGTCCCAGAAAAAACAGTCGAATCCGGCCACTTACGTGACCCATTCACTCCCTATGTACCTGACCAACCCGGCAGAACCACGACCTGGGCGCGTCTCTATGGCAGCAGTTTCGGCATGGTACTCAGTCAGGGAGCACGGCAACATAATGGCCCTGTCATCGTCATTACCAACGACGCCTTAATGGCCACCCGGCTGGAACATGAACTGCGTTTCTATCTCGCCAATGACGAAACAGTCTCGGTCGTCACCTTCCCTGATTGGGAAACCCTGCCCTACGACATCTTTTCGCCACACCAGGACATCACCTCACAACGGCTCGAGGCGCTCTATCGCCTGCCGTCATTAAACAAAGGTATTCTCATTATCCCTGCCTCTACAGCCATGCACCGGCTGCCCCCCAATGATTACATCGACAGCCACAGTCTGATACTTGATGTTGGTGAGAAATTAAATATTGATGAGCTGCGCCTGCGCATGGAGCGCAATGGCTACCGTTGTGTCTCTCAGGTAATGGAACACGGTGAATTTGCAGTGCGCGGCGCGCTGGTGGACCTGTTTCCCATGGGTTGCAAACAGCCTTTCCGCATCGACCTGTTTGACGACGAAATCGAAACTATCCGCAGCTTCGACCCGGAAACCCAATTATCGAAAGGCAATGTTGATAAAGTCCGCCTGCTACCGGCGCGTGAATTTCCGCTGACCAAAGAAGCCATCAGCCTGTTCCGTCAGGCCTACCGTGCAGAATTTGAGGGCGACCCACAACGCTCAACCATATATAAAGACATTACCAATGGCATTGCCTCGCCGGGCATCGACTATTATCTGCCACTGTTTTTTGAGCACACCACCACACTGTTCGACTACCTGCCGGACAATAGCGTGGTGGTGATGGAAGAAGGTGTCGAAGAAGCCGCCCTGGCATTCTGGCAAGAAGTAGAACAACGCTACGAGCAACGTCGCCACGATCTGGACAGGCCGATTCTCAGCCCGGAACGGATCTTTCTCAAAAACCACGAACTCCTACAGGGCCTCACCCCTTTTCCACGCATCGATTGCCATCACTTCGACATGGAATCCGCACAAGGCGTACACAACTTCGCCAGCAAAAATGCACCGATGCTGACGATCAATTCACGAGCTACAGAGCCTCTTGCCGCACTGAAACAATTTATCAATAGCTTTAAGGGCCGAATCTTATTCGCGGCAGAAACCAGCGGCCGCCGCGAAGCACTGCTTGAGCTACTCAAACGCGACAATATCCATCCGCGTCAATACCCCGACTGGCTCAGCTTTCTCGATGACGACAAGGCCCGCATCGGCATCGCCATCGCACCACTGGAAAAGGGCCTGCTGCTGGACGACATCGCCGTCATCAGCGAACCACAACTGTTTGGCGAGCAGGTCATGCAGCGCCGCCGTCGCAAAATCACCAAGCGCGATGACAACGCCGTTGTCCGCAGTCTCACCGAACTCACGCCTGGCAGCCCAGTCGTGCATGAAGATCATGGTGTCGGTCGCTACCTTGGTCTGCAAAGCATCGAGATGAATAGTCTGGTAACAGAGTTTCTGACCCTGGAATATCACGGCGGCGACAAACTCTACGTACCCGTTTCATCGCTGCACCTGATCAGCCAATTCACTGGCACCTCACCCGATTCTGCGCCACTGCACAAGCTCGGCTCAGAGGTCTGGGGTAAAGCCAAGCGCCGCGCCGCTGAAAAGGCCTACGATGTCGCCGCCGAACTGCTCGACATCTACGCCCGCCGTGCCGCTCGCAAGGGCTACGCCTATAGCGAACCCGATGACCAATACCGCGCCTTTGCCGCTGGCTTTCCATTTGAAGAAACCCCCGATCAGGAAGAGGCCATTCTCAATGTCCTCAAAGACATGGTTAGCGAACAACCCATGGATCGACTGGTCTGTGGTGATGTGGGTTTTGGCAAAACTGAGGTCGCCATGCGCGCCGCCTTTATGGCCGTGCACGACAGCAAACAAGTCGCCGTGCTGGTGCCCACCACCCTGCTGGCACAACAACACTATCAAAATTTTTGTGATCGCTTTGCCGACTGGCCAATACGGATTGAAGTGCTATCACGCTTTCGCTCCAAAAAGGAACAGGACGCCGTTTTGGTGGATCTGGCCAACGGCAAGGTGGATGTCGTCATCGGCACCCACAAGCTGCTGCAAAGCTCGGTCAAATTCACCGAACTGGGGCTGGTCATCCTTGATGAAGAACACCGTTTTGGTGTCCGCCAGAAAGAGCGCCTCAAATCCCTGCGCGCCGAGGTCGACATACTCACCCTCACCGCCACACCTATCCCACGCACACTCAACATGGCCCTGTCAGATATGCGTGATCTATCCATCATTGCCACCGCACCGTCAAAGCGTTTGGCAATCAAAACCTTTATCCGCCAATGGGACAAAAACCTGATGCGCGAAGCCTGCCTGCGTGAAATCAAACGCGGTGGCCAGGTCTATTTTCTGCACAACGAAGTCGACACCATTGAAAAACGGGCCCGTGAACTGGAAGAACTGATTCCAGAGGCACGCGTCTGCGTCGGCCACGGCCAAATGCGCGAACGCGAATTGGAACAAGTGATGCTGGATTTCTATCACCAGCGCTACAATATTCTGGTCTGCACCACCATCATTGAAACCGGTATTGATGTACCCACCGCCAACACCATCATCATGAACCGGGCTGACAAGCTCGGCCTTGCCCAGCTTTATCAGCTGCGTGGCCGCGTAGGCCGTTCCTATCACCAAGCCTACGCCTACCTGCTGGTACCGAGCAAACGCAGCATGACTTCCGATGCCGTTAAACGCATGGAAGCCATCGAATCACTGGAAGGTCTGGGGGCAGGATTCACCCTCGCCAGCCATGACCTGGAGATTCGTGGCGCCGGTGAACTGCTGGGTGACGAGCAAAGTGGCCAGATTCAGGAAGTCGGCTTTGGCATGTACACCGAATTGTTGGAACGTGCCGTCAAGGCGCTCAAGTCAGGCCAAATTCCCAACCTTGATCAACCCCTGAACCAACACGCCGAAGTTGATCTTAAAATCCCTGCCCTGCTGCCCAATGACTATCTGCCCGACGTACAAACACGTCTGGTGATGTATAAACGCATCGCCAACGCCGCCAATGAAGATGAGCTGGATGAACTACAGGTTGAAATGATTGACCGCTTTGGCCTGTTGCCCGAACCAACCAAAAACCTGATTCGTATCACCGAGCTTAAGCTTATAGCCGAACCCATGGGCATCAAAAAGATAGAGGCAGGTCCAACAGGTGGCCGCCTCATCTTTACTGACAAACCCTGCATAGACCCCATGCGGATCATCGGTCTGATTCAAAAACAAAATCAAACATACAAACTGGAAGGTCAGGAAAAACTGCGCTTTGCCATTGCCTCGGAAACTGCAACACAGCGGATTGAGGTGGTGTCAGAAGTGTTACGGTTGCTTTCTTAGCGGCTGTGGGACAGCAATAGTTTTGGCATGTATCAGGGCCACTGGCAGCACAAACAGTGAATATACTCTGCGGCTAGCCAACCTCACCAACAGCCTCTGCGCCATACAACCTCAATTTAACGCTCAAGCGGCGAAAGGTAGTGCTATCAACGCTGTCTGTCATGATTACCACGGGCTGCATTCGTCCACCCTGCTCAGGCCTGAAATTCAAAATAATCAACCACGGATTGATGAAGCTACTGCCTAATAATTCAGCCTTGACATTTTCTCCAGTCGCCATATTCAACTGCCATTGATTTTTATCTTGCCAAACCAGTTGAGTCACTGCCCAGCGACTGTTTTTAAACAAATATTGACGTGCGTGATGAATAAAGCCAACAATCAGTGCGGCCAGAACGATCAGTTTAAGCAGTAAATTGATATCAAAGACCCAGAGCCAGTAAAACGCACCAAGGTACATAAACAGCAAGGCGCTGTTGAGAAGGAAAGAGGTTTTAAGGGTGACTCTAAACGGTACTGCGAATTTGGCTGATGATGTCATTAAGGTTGTTATCCTGCGGCGGGGTTTGTAGCATCAGACATTCCAATAATTCCTGGTCTTGCAGGTCCAACAGCAGATGAAATTTATGTTTGTCTTCGGCACTTAGACTGTCGTAAACATTTTCAACAAAAGGCAACAGCAGCAGGTCAAGCTCTAACATGCCCCGGCGGCAGCGCCATTGCAAGCGGGCCTTTATATTGGCGCTGTCTTCTGCTATTGAGTTCATCAGGTATTGTTTTTAAGCATAATCTTTTTGATCTCACCTATCGCCTTGGTGGGATTGAGACCCTTGGGGCAAACGTTAGTGCAGTTCATGATGCTATGGCAACGGAACAAGCGATAAGGCCCTTCCAGTTCTTCCAGACGCTGGGCGGTGGCCTGATCACGACTATCGGCGATGAAACGATAGGATTGCAGCAAAGCAGCGGGACCACGAAATTTGTCCGGGTTCCACCAGAATGATGGACAGGCCGTTGAACAGCAACCACACAAAATACATTCATACAGACCATCGAGTTTTTCACGTTCTTCAGGCGACTGACGATACTCCTCTTCAGGCTCAGGATCATGCACCGTCAAATAAGGTTTGACTGAACGATACTGGTGATAAAACTGGGTCATGTCTACCACCAGATCACGAATCACAGGACGACCAGGAAAGGGACGAACTTCGACGGGTTCTTTAAGTACCGAAATAGGTGTAATGCAAGCCAGGCCGTTAGTACCGTTGATGTTGACCCCATCTGAACCACATACGCCTTCACCACATGAGTGCCTGAAGGTAAAGCTTTCGTCCTGAAACTTAATATCCAGCAAGGCATCGCGCAGCATCATGCCCGCATCAACCGCAACCTCATACTCCTGCATATAAGGTTTATCATCGGTTTCAGGGTTGTAACGGTAAACAGAAAAATGCATTCTGATTCTCTCTAATAAACTCGTGCCTTGGGCGGAAATGAATCAACAGTCAAAGGTTTCATACGCACCGGTTTGTAGTCCAGCTTGCGTCCTTCCTTGAAAAACAGGCTGTGCTTAAGCCAGCGTTCATCATCACGATCAGGGTAATCAATGCGTGAATGGGCACCGCGACTCTCTTTGCGGGCATGAG
The DNA here is from genome assembly GCA_024277755.1 of Gammaproteobacteria bacterium. GTDB lineage: Bacteria > Pseudomonadota > Gammaproteobacteria > Tenderiales > Tenderiaceae > Tenderia. Next base: position 58,377 of record JAJRUN010000005.1, read on the forward strand.
CCGAACAGACCGTTGCCAGAGCAATGTCCATCAGGTTTTCCAGTTCCAGCGCTTCAACCCGGGCAGTATTGAAAACCTTGCTGTGATCTTGCAAGCGAGCATCCTGCAGGCGCGCCTCCAGGGCAATCACCTTGTCTACCCCCTCGGCCAAAATTTCATCCGTGCGGAACACACCACAAAAGTCTTCCATGGTTTTCTTCAATTCATCCTTCAGCTGTCTAACCGACTCGCCCTCACCTTTCTGACCCCAACGGCTTAAACGTGCCATGGCCTTGTCGATACTGTCATCCGCCATTGGCCGGTGATAACGGTTTTCCTTGAGGTAATCGATGATGTGATTACCCGCTGCGCGGCCAAATACCACAATATCCAGCAACGAGTTACCGCCGAGACGATTGGCACCATGCACCGAGACACAGGCACACTCACCCACTGCATATAACCCTTGCACAGTCTCCTCGGCCGTTTGCCCCAGCGGTGCCACTACCTGTCCATGACGGTTGGTGGGAATACCACCCATGGTGTAATGCGCCGTGGGATAAACAGGAATGGATTCACTGGCCGGATCAATATGCAAAAATGTTTGAATGGTGGAACGAATACCCGGCAAACGTTTCTGAATCACATCCATGCCAAGGTGATCCAGTTTAAGCATGACATGATCCGCATTCGGGCCACAGCCACGCCCCTCTTTTACTTCAGTATAGATAGCACGACTGACCACATCACGACTGGCGAGATCCTTGGCATTCGGGGCATAACGCTCCATGAATCGCTCGCCGTCCTTATTCAATAGATAACCGCCTTCACCACGCGCACCTTCGGTAATCAGCATGCCCTTGCCGGCAATGCCGGTCGGATGAAACTGGAAGAACTCCATGTCTTGCAACGGAATCCCCGCTCGCAATGCCATGCCCATACCATCGCCGGTATTGATATGAGCATTGGTATTGGTGCGGAATATCTGCCCTGCACCCCCGGTGGCCAGCAAAGTCGCCTTTGCTTCGATGACCATCGTCTCACCGGTTTCAATCTCCATGACAACCGCACCGAGGATAGTGCCCTCGTCATCATAGATCAGGTCCAGCGCCAGATATTCATCAAAGAAATGGGTCTTAGCATGGATATTCTGTTGATACAAAGAATGTAGAATGGCGTGGCCGGTTCGATCCGCTGCAGCACAGGTACGCGCCGCCTGATCACCGCCGAAGTTCTGGCTTTGACCGCCAAAAGGGCGTTGATAAATTTTGCCATTATCCAAGCGTGAAAAAGGCACACCGGCATGTTCCAGCTCTACCACCAGGCGCGGTGCAGCGCGACACATATATTCCACTGCATCCTGATCCGCTAGATAATCACTGCCTTTAATGGTATCGAACATATGCCAGTGCCAGTTGTCCGGCAGGACATTGGCCAGCGCGGCATTCATGCCCCCCTGAGCGGCCACCGTATGAGAACGAGTTGGAAAAACTTTCGACACAACTGCCACGTGGGCATCGGCCTGGGCCAATTGCAAGGCAGCACGCAGGCCACCACCACCCGCGCCGATGACCAAGGTGTCAAACCTGCGGACTGGAATTGAACTACTCACTAAACTGCCGCTCCCGTTAATAAAATTCGAATCACCCACAAGGCCATCACCAGCAAACCAATCGCCAGTAATATCAACATGGTCAAACGTAAGGCAAAAGGTTTCACATAATCGAGCAAGACATCACGTATACCGACCCATGCATGCGACAACAAGGCAATAAAAAATAGCGTCGTTGCCAGCGCCATCGTAGTGGATGACATCCAGTTGGACCAATCTGCATATGACAATGGCGAACAGACCAGCAGCACGCCAAGAAAATAAACCAGAAAGCCGGCTAAATAGACAGCACTAATACGTTGCAACAACCAGGCTTTTAAACCACTCATACGCCAGCTCACAGAATCATTACCATTGCGATCAATACCCCGGTCACGCCTAACACATTGACAACCAAAGCACTGGTGCGGGCAGTTTTCAAATCGATCCCAACCTCTACATCAAGCAGCAGAAAACGTATTCCAGCAAAAAAATGGTGCACCGCAGACCACGCAAGTAGCAGGGTCAATATTTTTATCAAGCTGCTATCAAACAATGCAGTAATTTCGGCAAAGCCCTGTGGACCTTGCAGTGAATGTTCAAGCATCCAGATAACAAATGGGATGGAAAGAAATAACAGCACACCAGAGATACGGTGACCGATGGAGACAATTGCAGTAATCGGCTGCTTGATTTTCAGCAGATTCAGATTAACCGGTCTTGTGTCAGTTTTTTTATTTTTCATACAAGCTCTTAGTGTATCCGAGAGTTGATATTAGCCCAACATTACTTCTATGCCAAGACTACGCTATCATGCTGCCACAGGTTAAAACCAGCACCATTATTCCCACACAATATAGAAGTCAATCATGAATGAGTTTGAAACAGTTTTAAATACGGACATTGTTGCTAAATTGGATGACTATGGCTTGATAAAAGTCGAAGGTGACGATGCAGAAATATTTTTACATGCTCAGTTCACTAATGATTTACAGCAAGGCGTTACCGAAAACAATAGCCAGTTAAGCGCCTATTGCACCCCTAAGGGGCGTATTCTTAGTTTGTTCAGAATTTACAAAACCAGCAATGCTTTTTATCTCAGCATGCCACGCGAGCTGGTTGAAGCAACCCACAAACGCCTAAGCATGTTTGTGTTGATGTCGAAGGTAAGCCTGACAGATGAAAGTGATAACATCAGCCAGCTTGGTGTCTCCGGACCCAATTCAGAACAAAAGCTAATGGCGATGATTGGCCAGCCCCCAGAGGCCGTTGATCAGGTGGTGACAAATGAAAACATCAGCATCATTCGAATTCCCGGGCCTCATCAACGTTTCCAGATTATTAGCCCAGCTAAAGAGATCAAATCGCTCTACAACAAGCTTGGAACCTTTGTTGCCGAAGTCTCAGCCAATGCATGGCAATTGCTCGACATCCATGCAGGCATTCCCATCATCAAGCAAATCAATGTTGAGGCCTTTGTGCCGCAGATGGTCAATCTGCAAGCCATTAACGGCCTGAGTTTCAAAAAAGGCTGTTACCCCGGTCAGGAAGTCGTTGCTCGCATGCAATATCTAGGCAAATTAAAGCGATGCATGTACCTGGCCCATAGCGACAGCGAAACAGTAGCCCGGCCCGGCGATAGCATTTTCGTCAACGCCGATGAACCGCGCAAAACAGGGGTTGTGGTGATTGCACAACCAGCTCCAGACGGAGGTAACGACTTGCTCGTTGTGGTAGAAATCGAGTCCGCAGATAATCAAACTATATATCTAGACGAAAACATCCCTCTAGCAATCAAGCCCCTACCTTATTCATTAAAACCCTTGAGTTAAGACAAACAAAGCCGATAGGTTTAGCAACATTCAACATAACAAATCAGGATAGGGGCCAAGTTAATTGAACGCAGAAGACAAATTCATTGCCTCCTTGATGGATGATGTCAGCAAGGGCCAACTTGAATTACCGACCTTGCCAGAGGTGGCACTCAAGGTAAGAAAGTTGGTTGATGACCCAATGGTTTCAGCTGACAAGATTGCCACACTGGTGGGCACTGACGCAGCGCTTTCCGCTCGCCTGCTACAAGTTTCCAACAGTGTCTTTTTTAAGGGACTCAATTCAGTAGAAAATGTTCGTACTGCTGTCATTCGCCTGGGGGGCGTTTGCGTCCGCAACGTCGTTTCCAGCCTGGTGATGCAACAGCTTTATCAAGCCAACCAAATGGGCCCAATCAAAAAAGATCTGCTCAATCTCTGGATAAGAGGAGCAAAGGTTGCAGCCATCAGTCAGGTGCTGGCAAAACGCTTCACCAAACTCAACCCCGATGAGGCCATGCTGGCGGGTTTGATCCATGATATTGGCGTCTTACCGATACTCAAACGGGCAATTAAATTTCCTGAGCTGATAGCAGACAAAACACGGCTTTACCGAGTCATTGATAAAATGCACCTGGAAATCGGACGATTGATATTAGAGGAGTGGCACTTCCCGGCAGAATTAATACAGGTGGCAGCCGAACATGAAGACCTGACACGTGACCCTGGCCCCAAGCCTGATTATACGGACATAGTCTTGGTCGCCAACTTGCATAGTTACATGGGGCAAAACAACAATAAATACAGCTCTGTTGACTGGAATAACATACCCGCCTTCGACAAGCTTGGCCTCACACCCGAGCAAAGCGTCCAAGCACTATCTGAGGCAAAGTCTGACATTGCAGAAATACAAAAACTTATTTCTGGATAATAAGTTATATCTATAACCTAATCTAAAACGGAGGATTGATTATGTCACTAGAAAACCAACTCCTGATGAAGTTTCTAGACGATGTAAACCATAATCGTATCAATCTGCCCAGCCTGCCAGAGATCGCCCTAAAGGTGCGCGACGTGGTACAGGACCCTGATTCATCCGCCGCCAAAATTGCCATTACCATTGGTGCTGACCCGGTGATGACAACCAAACTTATACAAGTCGCCAATAGCCCCCTTTACCGCGCCACCACTCCGATTGAAAATTTACAAAATGCCATCAGCCGACTGGGGCAAACCGTGGTCAACAACATTGTCACAGGCATGGTAATGGAACAACTCTACCAAAAGGGCAACAATAAAGCTGTTGAACAGCACCTTAGGGAACTTTGGCTACACAGCACAAAGGTGGCCGCGATCAGCATGATATTGGCACGCAAGCTGACCAAACTGAAACCCGACCAAGCCATGCTAGCCGGGCTTATTCATGATATTGGTGCTATCCCCATCTACATGGAAGTAGCCAATATCCCAGCACTTGAAGATGAAGAGCTGCTACAGAGTGTGCTAGCAAAAATTCACAACCTGATTGGCACAACCATCCTGGATGACTGGAACTTCCCCCAGGAGTTGATTGATGTGGTTTCCAACCACGAAGACCTGAACTATGACTCAGGCGACAGCGTTGATTATGTCGATGTGGTCACCGTTGCCAACATTCTTAGTCACATCGGCACTAGCCACCCAATAACCAAGAGCAATTGGGTCGAAGCCAACGGATTCAAAAAACTCGGATTAACAGCAGAAGAAAGCATTTCGATACTGGAAGAGGCCCAGGAAGAGATCGATATGATCCAGGGGATATTTAAAAACTAAAAACCGGCTATTGAACTCCAATCACATAATCAATGAACGCGTCAGTTACCTTGGAAATCAGCGTAGGTGAAACATCGGCACCCTACATCTCTTTGAGAATAGCAACCATCTCACTGTCTAATTTACAATCCCAGCTCAACAACTATGTTTTTTAATGCTTTGACCGGATTATCAGCACAACTAATTGGCCTGCCGATAACCAAATAAGATGCACCGGAATTTAGGGCTTCTATCGGCGTCATTGTCCGTCTTTGATCACCTTTTTCAACGCCGGCAGGGCGTATGCCTGGTGTCACCAAAATAAAGTCAGAGCCAAACCTAGATCGCATAGATGTAGCTTCATGAGCAGAACAAACCAAACCATCCAAACCAGAATTTTTTGCCAATCCAGCCAAACGAGCAACTTCATTGACCGGCTGATCTGTTAACCCAATTTCCAATAAATCGCCTGCTGCCATGCTGGTTAAAATTGTCACCCCTATCAATAAAGGCTGCTGATTAGACTTGTCGACCGCGTTACGTGCAGCCTCCATCATCCGCCGACCACCCAGAGCATGAACATTAATCATCCATACACCCAGATCAGCTGCGGCAGCACATGCAGCTGCAGTAGTGTTTGGGATATCGTGAAACTTTAGATCCAAAAAAATATCAAACCCTTTATTCCGCAATGTTTCTACAACTGCAGGCCCTTCACGGGTAAACAACTCTTTGCCGACCTTAAGCCGACAATCTTTTGGATCAAGCTGCTCAGCTAAATTGATAGCCTCTTTAGCAGTGGGATAATCGAGCGCCACGACAACCCTGTTTTTATCATCAATCAAATGCTCGCGCCCCATTGAAACTCATTAATTGGCTTAATGCTCGACCAAGTCTTACAGCCTGGGCAACACCAATGCATATCAACGCCAGTAAAACCACAACAACTACAATGATAGACAGGCTTATTTTTTAATAACATATCCAATGATGACTTAATGACTGCAAGGTGTCCGTTTTCATCATTAATTTTCGCAAGATGCAGTTCAAGCAAATATTGAACACCTCGCAACGATGGGCGAGCACTAACCTCATCACTAAGGAAAGCCAGGGCAGCATCATCGCCCTCATCCTCTTTAAGCATACGGGCAGTTGTCAATACCAGTTCAATTCCGTGATGGTCATGAATTAGATGCTTGAGGTAGGCAACCATTTTTTCCTTCTGTCCAATTGCTTGATAACATTTTTTTAACTCATCAAGAATCTCGGATAGACACTCGGGAGCCTTTGTTTCTAGCCACTTATATGATTTGATAGCAGAATTATAATCACCCGATTGTTGTTCAAGCTGCGCTCTGAGCATTATTGCCCTGCCGCAGTTATGCTGTTCTTGCAGAGCTTTGCTTAACATTCTATTTGTCTGGGCTAAGTCATTTTTGCTCAGCGCTTGTAAAGCAATCTCACAATAATAATGGGCAATAATTAAGGACTGAGATTTATTTTTGCAAACTGCAATCTTGCGTGCCAAATCGATAGCTCTGAACCATTCTTTTTCTTGCTCGTAAATATCCCTCAAAAGATTTAAGGCAACGAGATTATTAGCATCCACATCAATCAGTTCTAAACAAAGGTCTTCTGCCCTATCAAGCAACCCGGCCCCTATGTAATCAAACGCGAGCTCTTGCAATGCCTGAGTATGAAGCTCTGTACTAAGAGACGGTTTATTTATAAGGCCTTGATGTAAACGTATAGCCCTATCAACTTCACCACGGCGACGGAACAGTCCCCCTAACGCAAGATGAATTTCAAAAGTACTCTCATCAAGCTCAGACAGCTTCATGAAAATATCAATTGCTTTATCCGGCTGTTCGTTGAGAATGTAATTAAGACCCTTAAAGTAATCCTGAGGCAAGTTTACTAAGGTCTTTTTACTGTTTTTTTTGTATTCCAAACGAGCTATATACCACCCTGAAACTGCCGCAATTGGCAGCAGGAGCCATAGCAAGGTCAGGCTCATGAACTAACTGTCTTGGATAGGTGTAGATCTATGCAGTGTTAGTTGTTTGTCGGTAGTTTTAGCCATCCTTTTTAATCTCATATTTTCACGTTTAAGACGCATAATCGCACCAAAACTAGCAAAAAAGCCAAACAAAATACCAACAGCAATTGAAACAACCATGGCAACTGCCAAAGGTAAATCTTTTGTCCCAAAGTAATAATTAATTTGTATTGATTGAGCATTGAGTGACGTAAAACTAATCACAACAATAGCGACAAGCAGTAAAAAGACTAACCCAAGTATTTTAAACATTACTCCACCCTTTGAGAGAAAAACAATTAACTTTCAACAATTTCGACACGCCCAATACTCTGGTTAACGCGCTCTCTCAGCTCTTTGCCAGGTTTAAAGTGAGGCACATATTTACCCACCAACGGTACTGATTCACCAGTTTTAGGGTTTCTTCCCAGGCGTGGAGGACGAAAATGCAGCGAAAAACTACCAAAACCTCGAATCTCGATCCTCTCCCCGGTAGCAAGGTTTTGAGCCATTTGCTCAATCATGGTTTTAACGGCGAATTCTACATCTTTATAGGTTAGATGTTTTTGACGCTGTGCCAGCAGATCAATCATCTCAGACTTTGTCATTATTGTTTTCCTATAACGTGCAGGAGCGTAACCCCTTGTAGATAATACAATATTGGCTTATCTGTTCAATTTTGGCAACAGCTAAACAAAAAAAATCCCCCTGGAATTACTTCCAGGGGGATTTTTCACAACCTTTTAACTCTTAGAGTCAATCTGCTCTTTTAACAGGTCACCCAAGGTAGTGGCACCAGCTGCAGAACCGGAACTATATTCCTTAACAGCTTCCTGTTCTTCATCATTATCTTTCGCTTTGATCGACAGCATAATGGTGCGGTTTTTACGATCAACCCCCGTGAACTTGGCTTCAATTTTGTCACCAACATTCAGCAAAGTACGCGCATCAGCAACATGATCCTGAGAAAGCTCAGAAGAACGCAGATAACCATCTACATTATCAGCCAAATTAATGACCGCCATTTTAGCGTCTACTTCAGTGATCGTGCCTTTAACGATCGACCCCTTAATATGCTCAGCAACATATTGAGAGAATGGATCTTGATCCAACTGTTTAACACCCAGAGAAATACGCTCACGTTCAGGATCGATAGCCAAAATCACAGCTTCAACTTCATCGCCCTTGGAGTAATTGCGTACCGCGTCTTCGCCACCATCATTCCATGACAGATCAGACAGATGCAGCAAGCCATCAATACCGCCTTCCAAGCCAACGAATACACCAAAATCAGTAATTGATTTGATGGTACCGGAGATCTTGTCACCCTTGTTGTGTGTGGCAGCAAATGTATCCCATGGGTTCGAAGCACACTGTTTCATGCCCAGTGAGATACGGCGACGTTCTTCGTCAATATCCAGAACCATCACTTCAGTCTCTTGGCCAACATGAACAACCTTTGAAGGATGAATGTTTTTGTTAGTCCAATCCATTTCTGAAACGTGAACCAGGCCTTCAACGCCGCTTTCGATTTCAACAAAGCAACCGTAATCAGCAATGTTAGTCACCTTGCCGAACAGGCGTGCACCAACAGGGTAACGACGTGCGATATCTTCCCATGGATCTTCACCCATTTGCTTGAGGCCAAGAGAAACACGATGACGTTCTTTATCGAACTTCAGAACCTTAACGTCGATCTCATCACCAACATTGACAATTTCAGATGGCTGACGCACACGACGCCATGCCATGTCAGTGATATGCAGCAGACCGTCGATGCCACCCAGGTCGATGAAAGCACCATAGTCAGTCAGGTTCTTAACGATACCCTTGACTGTTTGGCCTTCCTGCAGATTTTCAAGCAACTGCTCACGCTCGGCATTGGATTCAGTTTCAACCACTGCACGGCGAGAAACAACAACGTTATTACGACGACGATCAAGTTTAACAACCTTGAATTCCAGGCTCTTTCCTTCCAGATGTGCAGCATCACGTACTGGGCGCACATCAACCAAAGAACCTGGCAAGAAAGCGCGAATGCCGTTTAGCTCAACTGTGTAACCACCTTTAACCTTGCCAGTCAGAACACCGATAACAGCTTCACTTGCTTCCATCGCCTTCTCAAGGATAGTCCAGGCTTGAGCACGAACAGCTTTTTCACGTGACAGGCGAGTTTCACCATAGCCATCTTCAACGGCTTCAAGTGCAACTTCAACTTCATCGCCAACATTGATGTTGACTTTGCCTTCTTCGTTATAAAACTGCTCGGCAGGGATGGCGCTATCGGACTTCAGTCCTGCGCTCACCACGACCATATTGGCATCAATACTGACGACAATCGCATTAAAAATGGTGCCTGGACGCATGCGTTCGTCGACCTGGCTTTCCTCTAATAGTTGCGCAAAGCTTTCGCTCATTTCTTATTTACCCTTCTCCATGTCAGGCCACAAATATTAAGCCTTGATAAGGAGCACTAGTTATTCCGCCGTATGCGGAGTTAAAAAAACGGCCTGACAATTCAGGCCACCTTAAAGATTCTTTACAATTTAAACACTGACTTGTTGCCACAAAGCAGACACCTTCGCCACCACCTCATCGATCCCCATGTCTGAAGTATCAATGGTCACAGCATCGGCTGCCGCAACCAATGGCGATGACGAGCGGTTCCTGTCACGTTCATCACGCACCGACAGCTCTTCCAAAAGGGCCGACAGATTAGCACTTAGCCCCTTTTGTTTCAACTGTTTATAGCGCCTTGAGGCCCGCTCTTCCAGGCTGGCGGTCAAAAAAATCTTTAATCTGGCATCAGGAAATATCACCGTCCCCATGTCCCGACCGTCTGCGATTAAGCCTGGCGTAACCAAAAAAGCCCGCTGACGTTCAAATAACGCATTACGAACTGTCTGAACGGCGGCAACTTTAGATGCATCATTACCGCATTCCTCGCTTCGGATAGTGTTCGTAACCTCTTCTCCTTCAAGGAAAATATTGGTTCCCATACCGTCATCATCAGAGACAAATTCAACATCAAGATGAGCCGCCAAGGTGGCCAAGCCAGTGCTGTCGTCAAATTTAATGGCATGACGTGTAGCGGCCAGCCCAACTAGCCGATACAGCGCGCCACTATCAAGAAAATGCCATCCCAGACTATTCGCTAACAAACGGCTAATGGTGCCCTTTCCAGAACCACTCGGGCCATCGATGGTAATTACATCAACCCGGTCTTCAATTCCATTTTTAGTCATAGCCATTTCAACCTTAATCCATTAATTCAATCTTCAAACCAGCGTCACTGGCAAGTGACACGAAATTCGGAAATGAGGTCGTTACATTGGCGCAATCGTTAATAATCATTTCACCTTGCGTTCTGAGTGCCGCCACAGCAAAACTCATGGCGATACGATGATCACCATGGCTGACCACCTCGGCCCCCGCCATCTGCCCCCCCTCAATCACAATTCCATCCGTTGTTGGCTCGGCATTAATACCCATCCGGATCAAACCATCAGCCATGACCTGAATACGGTCACTCTCTTTGACGCGCAGCTCTTCAGCACCTGTCAAAACAGTCTTGCCATCAGCGCAGGCGGCGGCAATAAACAAGGCAGGAAATTCATCAATTGCCAAAGGCACTAAATCCTCAGGAATATGGATGCCCTTCAGCTTGCTGGAACGAATACGAATATCAGCCACGGGTTCGCCTCCCACTTCGCCCTCATTGATCAGGTCAATCTGCGCTCCCATCAGGCGTAAAATATCAATCACCCCTGTGCGTGTTGGGTTTACCCCCACATGCTCAAGTGTTACATCAGAGTCTGCCGCGATGGTTGCAGCCACCATAAAAAAGGCGGCGGAAGAAATATCAGACGGTACATCAATATCAGCCGCCTTAAGCGAGCCACCACCTGTCAATGTTGCTGTAGAGCCATCACGCTTCACCTCATAACCAAAGCCCTGCAACATCCGTTCAGTGTGGTCACGGGTTGGTGCAGGCTCGGTCACACTGGTGTCACCTTCGGCGTACATGCCAGCCAGCAAAACACAGGATTTAACCTGAGCGCTGGCCATCGGTAAAGTGTAATTAATTCCCTTCAGCGGGCTATCACCATGCACATACAAAGGTGGCGTCCCGCCTTCACCGGTATCAATCTTAGCCCCCATCAATGCCAAAGGTTCGGTCACTCGACGCATAGGGCGTTTACTCAACGAAGCGTCACCCACCATCTCGACATCAAAGCCTTGCCCAGCCAGTAGTCCCGCCATCAATCGAATTGAGGTGCCGGAGTTACCGACATCAAGCACGCCAACAGGTGCCTTTAGGCCATGCATGCCGACACCATGAATCACCACCTTGCCATCATCAGGGCCATCAATCTGTACCCCCATCGCACGAAACGCCTTAAGCGTCGCCAGGGCATCATCACCCTCTAAAAAGCCACTAACATGGGTTACCCCCTCGGCCAATGAACCCAGCATGATAGAGCGATGTGAGATTGATTTATCACCTGGAACGCGAATATTGCCATGCAAACTGCCGCCAGGCTGAACCTTAAATTGGATATTTATTTCAGAAGACATTTTTATTACTTTCAATAAGTTAAGCTCTAATTCTCAAGTTGATCGACAAAACGATCGCGGGCTGTTTTGGCACGCAGGAATATCTTACCCAAGGCATCACCATCCGCATCACGAACCAACTGGGTAAGTTTTTCAAGATCCGCCTGATAGCGTTCCATAATCGCCAACAAGGCGGTTCTATTTGCCAGACAAATATCTCGCCAAACCACCGGATCACTGGAGGCAATACGGGTGAAATCCCGAAAACCACCCGCTGCAAGGCGAAAAATTTCTTAACTTTCATCCAGGCTGACCAACGTATCGACAAGGCCATAAGCCAGCATATGCGGCAAATGACTGGTGGCAGCCAGTACTTCATCGTGGTGTTCCACCGCCATTTCATCCACAATCGCCCCGGCCTGTTGCCACATGGCTCGTACTGTTTCAATCGCGGCATCAGATGAGCTGTCCAAGGGTGTCAAAATCACCCGCCTGCCCTGGTATAACTCAGCAAATGAGGCCTCTACCCCACTCTGCTCGACACCGGCGATGGGATGCCCGGGAACAAATCCCGCTGGCAGACCGTCAACAAATATGGCCTTGGCTGCCGCCACAACACTAGCCTTGGAACTACCGGCATCAGTAATCACCGCATCTGCATTCAGATGACCTTGCATTGCTTTAAAACAGGATTTCATTGCCCCCAGCGGTACGGCTAACAAGACAATATCTGCGCCCTGAACAGCCTCGGAGATATCGGTGGAATAGCGATCAATCACACCGAGTTCAACCGCCCGTTGCAATTCAGATTCCGTACGCCCACAACCCACCACCGCCTGGCAATAACCCGCCTGTTTCAAGGCGCGTGCCAGAGAGCCACCTATCAGGCCGACGCCAATAATGGTAAGTTGCTGAATCATTGCAGGATAAGCCTAAAGGTCGCGCCCGATGACCTGAGCAATACCCCGTAACTCACCCATTAGCGTATTGAGCTGATCCGGATTCAACGCCTGATCCGCATCGCACCAAGCCTCATCAGGATGCGGGTGAACCTCAATCAGCAGACCATCAGCACCGGCAGCAATTGCCGCACGCGATAGATCAGGCACCATCCAGGCCTTGCCGCCAGCATGGCTTGGATCAACGATGACCGGCAGGTGAGTCTCACGTTTAAGTACTGAAATGGCCGTAATATCGAGCATGTTGCGATAAGCCGTTTCGAATGAACGCACGCCGCGCTCACAAAAGATAATATTGTGATTACCGTTAGCGGCAATATACTCAGCCGCCATCAACCATTCAGAAATGGTGGCCGACATGCCGCGCTTGAGTATCACCGGCGTCTGCACCTTGCCCACTTCTTTCAATAGATCGAAGTTTTGCATATTACGAGTGCCAATCTGGATCACATCGACATTGTGCTCCAAAAAGGTATCAAGCATGCGCACATCCATCAGTTCAGTCACAATGGGCAGGTTATGGGCTTTGGCTGCCGTCTGAAACATCTCTAAACCTTCAACACCAACGCCTTGAAATGCATAAGGACTGGTACGCGGTTTGAATGCACCGCCACGCATCATACTGCAGCCCGCTGCGGCAACGGCGTTGGCCGACTGTTCCATTTGTTTGGCCGTCTCAACCTAACATGGGCCAGCAATGACCTGTATCGTCTTACCACCAATCTTGACCCCGCCAACATCGATAATCGTATTTTCATGATGCGAATCACGCGAAACAATCTTATAAGGTTTCATCACACGGACAACATTTTCGACACAAGGCAGTGCCTCAAGTAATTCTTTGTCAACCTTGGTTTCGTCGCCAATGGCACCAATAACGATGCGTTGAATACCTTTAGACACATGAGGCTCAAGCCCCATATCACTAATCTTTTGTTCAACAGCACGAATGTCAGTATCTGCTGCTTCAGTTCTGAGAATAATAATCATTAAATCGTACCTGTTTATAAATACTGTCTGACACTATAAAACTGCAACCGGGTAAGAACCCAACACCTTCAAGGCCGAAGACTCATGCGTCAGTGTTTGCAAAGCTTTTGCCACCTCGGCATCCTCTTTATGACCTTCTATGTCAATAAAAAATACATATTCCCACATCGTTCGTCTTGACGGACGGGATTCAATACGCGACATGGAAATCTGTGCATCAGACAATGGTTTAAGTAAACGATTCAGCCCCCCTGGACGATTAGACGTGGACAATAACAACGAGGTTTTATCCTTACCGCTGGCCGGTGGTGACTGACGCCCAACAATCAAAAAACGAGTAGTATTATCCGGTTCATCCTCAATATTGCTTTCGATGACCGACAAACCATATAGTTCGGCGGCGGTGCATGAGGCAATCGCTGCCGCGCCCTCTTCTTCAGCCGCAATCTTGGCCGCCTTGGCATTGCTGCTGACAGCAACGCTGGCGACACCTTTCATATTTTCATCCAGCCATTCGCGGCACTGGGCCAGGGCTTGTTGATGGGCATAGATGATCTTAATGTTTTCCATCTCCGTATTTTTGCAAAGCAGGCAGTGATGAATTCGCAACTCAACCTCACCACTAATCTGCAATGGCGAATTGAAAAACATGTCCAGGGTATGATTAACAACACCCTCGGTGGAATTTTCTATAGGCACCACACCGAAATGCGACAGACCGGACTCCACATCACGAAACACCTCATCTATGGTGGCATGTGGCGCTGTCTTCACTGAATGGCCAAAATGTTTCAACGCGGCATCATGGGTATAGGTGCCTTCAGGACCAAGAAAGGCAATCCGCATTGGCTGTTCCAGCGCCAGACAAGCTGACATAATTTCACGAAACAGACGCGCCATCTCTTCACCTGAAAGCGGTCCTTGATTGCGTTCGATTACTGTTCGCAAGACCTGAGCCTCACGCTCCGGACGATAAAAATCAGCCTCACCATCACCGGATGCAATTTTGATTTCTGCCACCGCCTGGGCACACTTGGCCCGTTCATTGATCAGGTTCTGGATTTGCTCATCCAACGCATCAATGCGATCACGTACCTGGGGCAGATTGGTAAATTTTTCAGTCATCAGAAACTACTACACCCTCACAGACAAAACACGATCAATGACCTTAATGCATTCGGCTACATCAGCCAGACCGGCTTTGTGATTTATTCAATAAATCGAAAACATTTAAACAGGCACTGGCCAACCGGGTAAGTGCAACAGGATTGAACTCGGAAGCACCCCAGTACTAGCCATAACGTGTCTCAAAGTCCGCCATTAACTCAATCAGTGCATCCACGCCAGACTCAGGCATAGCGTTGTAAATACTGGCACGCATACCACCAACAGAGCGGTGTCTCTTTAAAGTCATTAAACCGCGCTCAAATGCCTTTTTTAGAAATACAGCATCCAGTGAGGCATCAGCCAGAGTGAACGGTACATTCATCCACGAACGACTTTCTGCGGTCACCGGATTGGCATAAAAGTCAGACTTATCAATTGCCGCATATAATTTGGCTGCTTTGCGTTGATTGATTTCCGCCATGGCAGCAAGGCCACCATTTTTTTTCAGATGGGCAAACGCAAGACCCGCCATGTACCAAATATAGGTCGGTGGCGTGTTATACATGGAACCATTATCCACATGCGTGGCGTAATCAAACATAGTCGGTGTTGCGGCAATGCTTTTACCAACCAAATCATCGCGAACAATGACCACCGTCAAACCAGCCGGACCAATATTTTTCTGCGCCCCGGCATAGATCAAAGCAAACTTTGAGACATCTACCGGACGTGACAGGATTGTTGATGACATATCTGCCACCAGCGGTACATCACCGCTCTCGGGTATGTAAGGGAACTCAACCCCGCCGATGGTTTCATTGGGCACATAATGCACATAGGCCGCATGTGCATTCAGCTGTAACGCAGACTGTGGTGGCGTTGTAGAAAACCCTGACTCTTCAGTGGTCGCCACAACATTGACCTGACAATAACGATTGGCCTCGGCAATCGCCTTTTTAGACCAGGCACCGGTGTTGATGTAATCTGCACCTGTCTTACCACGTAACAGATTCATGGGCACCATAGCAAACTGACTGCTGGCACCGCCTTGCAAAAACAGCACCTTGTAATTTTTCGGGATGGCCATCAATTCACGCAGATCTGCTTCTGCCTGTGCGGCAATGGACATAAACTCCTTGCCACGATGACTCATTTCCATCACCGACATACCATTACCCTGCCAGTCGAGCATCTCTTCCTGTGCCTGCTGCAAAACTGCTTCAGGCAACACACCTGGCCCGGCGCTGAAGTTATACACTCTAGCCATCGTCTGTCTCGGTTGATTGGTCAGCGGATGCTTCAACATCGCAGTCATCGTCAGTTTCTACATCGACGATCTTTTCGACCCCAATCAGGTTTTCACCCTTTGACAGTTTAATCAGACGCACCCCCTGGGTGTTGCGACCCAAACAGGAAATTTCAGAGACACGGGTTCGTACCAGCGTACCGTTGTCACTGATCAGCATGATTTCGTTATCGCCACTAACCTGAACCGCACCCACCACCGCGCCATTACGTTCATTGGTCTGAATGGAAATAACTCCCTGACCACCACGACCATGGACAGGATAGTCCTTAACCGCCGTGCGTTTACCATAGCCCTGCTCGGTTACAGTCAACACGTCACCATCACTGACATTAATCAACGAGATCACCCGTTGCCCCGCAGCCAGCTTAACGCCTTTCACGCCCCGCGCAGTCCGCCCCATAGGTCGGACATCTTTTTCTTTAAAGCGGATTGCCTTGCCGGCACTGGTCAACAACATGACATCATTATCACCGTTGGTAATATCAACCCCCACCAGGCAATCATCGCCCAGCAGATCAAGGGCAATAATGCCGTTAGCACGTGGCCGTGAAAAATCTTTCAATGGCGTTTTCTTGACGATACCCGTGCTTGTGGCCATAAAAACAAACTTACCTTCTTCATATTCACGTACTGGCAAAACAGCATTGATACGTTCACCCTCTTCCAGTGGCAGCAGATTGACGATAGGTTTGCCGCGGGCTGTGCGACCCGCCTGTGGCAATTCGTAAACCTTTTTCCAATACAGTTTGCCGCGACTTGAGAAACACAAAATGGTGTCATGGGTATTGGCAATAAACAGCTTATCGATAAAATCTTCGTCTTTAACGTTGGCTGCCGATTTACCCTTGCCACCACGCTTTTGCGCCTGATAGATCGTCAAAGGTTGTGATTTTACATACCCCGCATGCGACAAGGTAACAACTACATTTTCCTCTGTAATCATATCTTCCAGAGAGAGATTGATACGACGTTGCAAAATCTGACTACGACGTTCGTCACCATACTCATCAAGCACCTCGACCAACTCGTCACGAATCACCTGCATCAGACGGCCTGGATTTGAAAGAATATCAAGCAGATCGGCAATGCGTTCAAGAATATCCTTGAACTCGGCAGTAATTTTGTCCTGCTCCAATCCAGTCAGACGATGCAGACGAAGCTCCAGGATTGCCTGGGCCTGAGTTTCAGACAGGCGATAACCGCCATCCACCATCCCAAATTCAGCAGGCAGGCCCTCTGGGCGAGACATGTCAGTATCCGCACGTTCTAACATGCCACTCACAGCGCCTAGCTGCCACACCTTGGCCATCAAACCAGCCCTGGCTTCAGCCGGACTGGCAGAGGACTTGATCAGGGCGATCACTTCATCAATGTTGGCCAGCGATACCGCCAGCCCTTCCAATATATGACCACGTTCGCGTGCCTTGCGCAGATCAAAAATAGTACGACGGGTCACCACCTCGCGACGATGACGAATAAAGGCAGCCAACAACTGCTTCAGATTGAGCAACTTTGGCTGACCATCCACCAAGGCGACCATATTGATACCGAAGACATTCTCCAGCTGGGTATAACGATAGAGATTATTCAACACCACCTCACCCGCTTCGCCACGCCGCAACTCAATGACCATACGCATACCGTCTTTATCAGACTCGTCGCGCAGTTCGGTAATGCCTTCGACCTTTTTCTCTTTAACCAACTCCGCAATCTTTTCCAGCAGATTGGCCTTGTTTACCTGATACGGCAGCTCAGTGATGATAATGGTCTGTTTGTCTTTGGCTTCGTCGATCTCGATTTCACTGCGGGCTCGCAGATAAATACGGCCACGACCGGTGTAATAAGCCTCTTGAATACCCTGGGCACCATTGATAAAAGCAGCGGTGGGAAAATCAGGGCCAGGTATATACTCCATCAAACCAGCTATATCGATATCAGGATTGTCCACCAAGGCAATACAGGCGTTCACCACCTCAGTCAGGTTGTGTGGCGGAATATTGGTGGCCAGACCCACCGCGATACCGGCAGAACCGTTAATCAACAGATTAGGCAGGCGGGTTGGAAAGACTGCTGGTTCGTGTTCAGATTCATCGTAGTTAGGGACAAAATCGACTGTTTCTTTTTCGAGATCAGCCATCAACTCGTGGGCAATCTTGGCCATCCGCACTTCGGTATAACGCATGGCTGCCGCTGAATCACCGTCAACAGAACCAAAGTTACCCTGGCCATCGACCAGCATGTAACGCATCGAAAATGGCTGCGCCATACGAACAATGGTGTCATAGACGGCAGAATCGCCATGCGGATGATACTTACCAATCACATCACCCACCACACGGGCAGACTTTTTATAAGGTTTATTCCAGTCATTACCCAGTACGCTCATGGCGTAGAGCACACGACGATGAACCGGTTTCAGACCATCTCGCACATCAGGCAGAGCACGCCCCACGATTACACTCATGGCGTACTCCATGTACGACTGCTTCATCTCCTCCTCGATGGTTATCGGGAGGACTTCTAGAGCAAAATCAACCATGGATTATTTTAGTGCCTTTATCTTCGTAAACTGCTTTATCTGCAACTCGATCAACTGCGAACTGACCAGTCACAATCCCCACTCATTATAAGCGGCAAAGCTTAGCATACTCCTAACGCCTCAGGCACCCTTTTATGAGCCTAAGCCATTGTAAAGCTAGCCTTTCATCATTTCAGCCATCTTAGCGGCTGTCGGCGCCTCCACCACCCCCTTCTCAGTGACAATTGCATCCACCAAATCAGCCGAAGTAACATCAAAAGACGGATTCCAAGCACGAGCAGCATCCGGGGCAATTCGCGTCCCAGCCAAACTCAACACTTCATCCTGAGGACGCTCTTCGATGGGAATCTGATCACCACAGGCAATCGCCATGTCAACCGTCGACGTCGGCGCAACCACCATAAACTTAACTCCATGATATCGGGCATTGACCGCCAGCGAATAAGTACCAATTTTGTTAGCCACATCACCGTTAGCAGCAATGCGATCCGAGCCCACAATCACCCATTTGACCTTGCCTTGCCTCATCAGCGCGGCTGCCGCCCCTTCGGCGATCAGCGTGACGGGGATATTATCTTCTACCAACTCCCAAGCCGTCAGGCGCGCACCTTGTAACCATGGGCGTGTTTCATCGGCAAACACATGATTGACCTTACCCGCAGCATAGGCAGTACGTATAACACCTAAAGCAGTACCCACCCCGCCGGTTGCCAGGGCACCCGCATTGCAATGCGTCAACACAGCACAGGAGTCGCCTATCAACTCGGCACCCAATCTTCCCATGTGAAGATTAGCAGCAACATCTTCCTCATGAATCAGCTTGGCCTCTGCCAACAGACTCGCCACTGGGTTGCCATCGACACCGCCCAGCAAGGTCTTCATTCGATCCAGCGCCCAAAACAGATTGACAGCTGTTGGACGAGAATCAGCCAACAGCTTGAAATCTTCTTCAATCAAATTTTTCCAGTGTTCACTCGACTCTTCATAGCGCTGCTGCGCGGCCAGCACCACACCATAAGCAGCCGTAATACCAATGGCTGGCGCACGACGCACCACCATATCGCGTATTGCCTGAGCAACGCCCAAGGCATCAGAAAAAGTGATCCACTGCTCCAGACGCGGCAACAGGCGCTGATCCAAAAGTTTCAGGCCATTATCACTCCACTCAACCGCCCTGATATTGTCGTAACCCTGGATTGACATAGTGCTAACTCCGGCAAAAAACAGGCATGATACCAATAACAAGGGACAGCCCACCATTTCTAAGCAACAACCCTCTTCGGTCTAGCTGTCTCGCCCTTTGCTACCCTTTTATCCAGACAAAAAGACTCAACAATTGAGTTGCTGAAAGAGAAGAACGAATTTCTGTTACAGGCTGGGCAATGTCACTCACGCCCGATAGCCAGCTAACCTGCAATGCCCTTAGCAAGGCATTTGAATCAAGAGGCCGACCAAAACAACATCATGTTTCATTCAGACCAAGGCTGTCACTATACAAGCCGAAAGTTTCGGCAATGTCTATGGCGCTATCGGTATTTTTCAAGGTAGTTGCCGCCTTTTTTAATCAAGCCACTTCTTTTGTCGCTTCATTATCCGGGTTCAACGTAACATCGCCGATCGGATTCCAGTCCCGTGTATTTCCAGACCAGCGTTCTGGCGTTCTTGATTTAGCTAATTCATAAACGTTGTTACGATTTTTTAGAATGGCCTTGTCTTCACC
>JAJRUN010000006.1 GCA_024277755.1 Gammaproteobacteria bacterium
AAATCAGGCCGACGGCAATCACCTTGAAATAGTTGATACGCAATCGCGCCTGCGTCCACTCAACACCACTGGCCAGATATTGCAGTATCAGTGCGATGCCCACCACCAGCCCCGCAATAAAGCCACCGCCCGGTGCATTGTGTCCCCGCAGCATCAGATAGAGCGCCACCATCAGCGCTAGCGGTAACAGTGGGCGGGAAACTACTTCCAGCAACAACGGCGGTTTGGCGGATGCCCAGCCATAACGACCCGAATCATTGGGTTTGATCACCAGATTTTGCAGCAGTGCATGAATGCCAATAGCGGCAATTGCCAGCACGGTGATTTCGCCGAAGGTATCAAAGCCACGGAAATCCACCAGAATCACATTCACCACATTGCTGCCGCCGCCGCCGGGCACACTTTGCTCCAGATAAAAACCGGAGAGCGTTTCAAACGGCGAGGTCAACACGGCCCAGGTCAAGCCTGCCACGCCAACACCCGCTCCCCCTGCCAGCGTCGCATCCCGCCAGCGCCGGGCGTTGCCGGAATCGACCTTCGCTTCCTGCGGCATAAAGTGCAGTGCAAGCAGCAGCAAAATAATAGTGACCACTTCCACCGAGAGCTGGGTCAGTGCCAGATCAGGTGCGGAGAAATAAACAAACAGCAACGAGAGACACAAGCCCACAACACCGAGCATCACCAATGCAGGCAGACGATGACGATGAAGGAACACGGTTCCAACCCCGGCCAGAATCAACCCGGTCAATATCGCAATCGCCACCCCGTTGATTGGAATGGCGGACTCCGACATCGAGAAGTTGATCGTACCATGCTGAGCCGCAGCATAAAGGCCCACGGTTATCGCTGCCCCCACCAGAAACGCCATATAACGCTGCAAGGAGCCGTTTTCCAGCAAATGGGTCAACCAGCGGGAAACATCCAGCAAGCCTCGAATCATCTTGTCAAAAATCTGTTTGGCACCAAAATCACCTGGCAGAAAACGGGCATGCAAGGCAAACAGATAATGACGCGACAGATAGAACAGAACGCCCCCCACCAGAGCGACAAAACTCATCATCAGTGCGAGATTAAAGCCATGCCAGATAGCTAAACTGTATTCAGGCAAGGGAGCCTGTAACACCCCGGCAGCCGCTGTCGCCAGTAACGGGCCAACCGTAAAGGCAGGAAATACCCCCACCAGCAGACACAGGGTCACCAACACCTCAACGGGTATTTTCATCCAGCGCGGAGGCTCATGCGGCACTTTGGGCAGATTTTTGGGCTCACCGTTGAAAAACACATCGTGAATAAAACGCAACGAATAGGCCACCGCAAACACACCCGCCAGCGTCGCCAGCGCAGGAATCAGCCATGCCCAGTCATCAAGACGCTGTAACGCCAAGGCCTCAACAAAGAACATTTCCTTACTGAGAAAGCCGTTAAGCAACGGCACACCGGCCATGGCTGCCGCCGCCACCATCGCCAGCATTGCCGTATAGGGCATATATTTGAATAATCCATTGAGACGGCGCATATCCCGCGTTCCCGCCTCATGGTCAATTATGCCCGCTGCCATAAACAGCGAAGCTTTGAAAGTGGCGTGATTGATAATGTGAAACACCCCGGCAACCGCCGCCAGCGGTGTGCCGAAACCAAATAACAGGGTGATCAACCCCAGATGGCTGATGGTCGAGTAAGCCAACAGCCCCTTGAGGTCATGTCGAAACAGCGCAACATAGGCGGCAAACACCAATGTCACCAGCCCGGTGGCAGTCACCAGATAAAACCATAAATCGCCGCCGGACAACGCCGGGTGCATTCGCGCCAGCAGAAAAACACCGGCTTTCACCATGGTGGCCGAATGCAGATAGGCGCTGACCGGCGTGGGTGCCGCCATGGCATGTGGCAACCAGAAATGGAAGGGGAATTGTGCTGATTTGGTAAACGCTCCCAGCAGGATCAGCACCAAAGCGGGCGCGAACAGATCATGGTTTTGAATTACATCAGCCGAAGCCAGCACCACTGATAATTCATAACTGCCAACAATCTCGCCCAGCAACAGAATGCCCGCCAGCAAACAGAGGCCGCCACCACCGGTTATCGTCAGCGCGATACGCGCGCCCTGGCGGGCATCGGCTCGATGCCGCCAAAAACTGACCAGCAGAAATGAAGTCAGGCTGGTCAGCTCCCAGAAGATCAGCAGCAAAATCAGGTTTTCTGACAACACCACGCCCAGCATCGCCCCCATGAAGAGCATCATGAAGGCAAAAAATTTGGACATGGAATCTTTTGGCGACAGGTAATACGTGGCGTAGAGAATCACCAACAGGCCAATGCCGAGAATCAGCAGGGCGAACAACAGACCCAGCCCATCGAGACGGAAAGAGAAATAGAGGCCGACATCCGCCATCCAGGCCCAACTGCTCACCAATACTTCGCCAGCAAACACCTGCGGCGCAAGGCTTAACAACAAACCCAGTGCGGTGGCCGTCAATGCCCCCGCCATCAATGCTGCGGCCATGCGGCCACGGGTGCCCGCCACAGGCACCAGCAGGGCGCCCAGCAAAGGAATCAGAACTATCAGTAAAAGGGTCATGTGATAACAGGTTTACCTGATTACGAGGTGAAACTCAGCCATGAAGAAATCCTTCAAATCTGGCTAATAAGCTCAGTGGGTTGCGATGCTCTATTTGAGTGCGTTTGTCTAAAATAACGAATATTTTGGCCATTTATGAACAAAGCCACCATTCCGACTCAAGCCGCCAGGGCACAGAGTTTTTGGTGTTTTTCTCTGCGCCTTTGCGACATCTGCGTATAACATGTTACTTGTCAGTCGATTCCGTTGGGGTTCGCAAACCTACGTACAGTTGGAGTCATCACCTTTTTGAATGCGTTCTCTAGAGCACTATCGTTGGTCTCTAGGTTCTGGTTATTTTTATGTGCCATCAGCTGTTTGTATGATCATTTGTATTGAATTCTGGGCATGATACACCATAAAGAGCATTTTTTTCATATGCTTAATATTGAATACGTCAACCCGGCCCGCTAATAATGACGTTGATCTTGTGTATAAGTATTCACTAATAATTTATGAAAAAATATGCCATTAACATCATATAATTATTCGATTATTTCTTTTAAAGTTTCGACAGGGCGAACCGATAGATCATTTCAAGGGGTGGCTGTATTTATTTTAATGCCGCTTATTTGGCTATTTTTACATGCCCGCTGTCATTCGGAGGAATCAATATGGCAGATGGAAATCAAGAGGTTAGTGAAACCATGAACTCAATAGATGGATCTATGGCTATGATTGATGATCTTAATGTTTTAAAGGATATTCTAGAACACGCTCCCATCAATATTATGATGGCTGATGCAGAGGAAAACGTGGTTTTCGTTAATAAAAAGGCGCGAGATATTCTGACGGATATCGAGGATGAATTGGCTAAATATTTACCTGGTTTTAAGGTTGCAGAGGTAATAGGTGGCAGCATTCATCGTTATCACAAAGACCCAGAGGCGATTAAGCATATTTTAAGAGGCCTTGCCCCGGGCAGTGTTCACATTGGTGAGATTACCCCTGGTCACTTTATTTTTGAACACGAAACCCGCCTGTTGGTGGATAGTAGTGGCAATCGTGCCGGTTATGTTGTGCAGTGGTTTGATGTCACAGAAAAACGTCAAAAAGAAGAACAGGCTTCACGTCTGCAGCGCGCTGTTGATGGTGCTCAAACAGCCATGATGACCATAGATCGTGATTTTTTCATTACCTATACTAATGGTGCGACTGATGAGCTGATGAGGCAACATGGTGATGCACTGAGAGGTCTGTTTCCCGGCTTTGATCCCAATAATCTGGTTGGCGTCAATATTGATATTTTTCATAAAAACCCGGCTCACCAAAGGCAATTATTAGCAACTCCGGCTAATCTGCCCTACGAGACGGATATTAATGTTGGGCCATTGAAGTTTCATCTTCGCGTTAGTGCTGTCCACGACCTGAATGGTGCTTATGTGGGTAATACCCTTGAATGGTCTGATGTAACTGAGCTACGTGCAAGCGAAATTGAGGTGGCACGTCTGAAATCAGCGGTAGATGGTGCTGAGACGGCACTGATGCTATGTGATAGCGATTTGAATATTACTTACGTCAATCAGGCAGTCGTTGCCTTGTTAAATAACCGCGCAAACGAGCTGCGAACCGTATTCCCAAGTATGGATCCCAACAATCTGGTCGGCGTCAATATCGATCAATTTCATAAAAACCCTGCCCATCAGCGTAGTTTATTAGGTGATGCCAATCGACTTCCAGCAAGGGGAGTTATCCGTTTGCTGGATCTGGTCTTTGAGGTCAATGCCACTGCCATCATAGGGCCTGACGGCAAACTGATGGGGAATATGGTTGAGTGGAAAGATATGACCGAGCAGGCAAACGCTGAAGATCAGATGGAAAAGCTGATTGATGCAGCTGTTGCTGGCGACCTTGAACAGCGTATTGATACTTCGACTTATACGGGCTTCATGAAGGGGCTGGGTGATCAGGTTAATAGTATGATGCAGGCCGTAGTCGATCCAATTCGTGAATCAACACGTGTGATTCAGGGCTTGGCTGACGGCGACTTGACACTGGTGATGGAGGGTGAATATCAAGGCGAATTTGCAGTATTGAGAGATGCCCTGAATGATTCGATGACTAAGTTGCAGTCGATGGTCGGTGAGATTAGCCAGTCAGCGGGGAGTATTAGCAGTGGTGCGGGTGAAATTTCACAAGGTAATACTGATCTGAGTCAGCGTACCGAGGAACAGGCATCTTCCATCGAAGAAACTGCGTCAACCATGGAAGAAATGACCAGCGTGGTCAAACAGAATGCAGACAATGCCCGGCAGGCTAATCAGCTTGCGAGTGGTGCCAGACAGCAGGCCGAAAAGGGAGGGGAGGTTGTCAGTAAAGCCATTACCGCCATGTCTGAAATCAATACCAGTAGCAAAAAAATTGAGGACATTATTAGTGTTATCGATGAAATTGCCTTTCAGACTAACCTGTTGGCTCTGAATGCAGCGGTTGAAGCTGCCCGAGCAGGCGAACAAGGACGAGGATTTGCGGTAGTGGCAGGTGAGGTTAGAAGTTTGGCCCAGCGCAGCGCAGCGGCGGCGAAAGAGATAAAAGGCTTGATCAAAGATAGTGTTAGCAAGGTTGATGAAGGAAGTCGTTTGGTGGATGAATCAGGGGCCACGCTGGAAGAAATTGTTGTGGCATCGAAGAAGGTGAGTGATATTATCGCCGAAATTGCGGCGGCTGGTCAGGAACAGGCCACTGGTATCGACCAGATTAACAAGGCGATTACACAACTTGAATCGGTGACTCAACAAAATGCGGCCTTGGTTGAAGAAGCGGCAGCGGCGAGTGAATCAATGGCAAATCAATCGGTAGGTCTGCAACAACTGGTGGGGCAATTTACCATTGATGAATCGTTTGTGGAACACAGTGGCGCGCCAGCACCAAGACGGGCTGCACCACAGCCAGCGGCGGTTCGTAGGCCGGCAGCACCTGTAAGAACTCGATCTGCGCCTCAAAGTGGTGGTGATGAGTGGGAAGAGTTTTAAATTCAACATAACTATGAAAGAATGAAAGGCTGGTTTTTACCAGCCTTTTTTTATGTATATATGAATATTGACGCATGGATCACTATCGCAGTGATCACTACTTGTTTTATCTCTTTGATACTGACCCGTTGGGCTGCTGACATTGTCTTGATGGGCGGGCTGACGCTGCTTTTAGTGTATGGAATATTGACGCCTGAAGCGGCTTTATCTGGCCTTGCCAATGAAGGCATGGTGACGGTTGCTGTATTGTTCATTGTTTCGGCTGGGCTCAGGGAAACGGGGGCTATTAATTGGATAACCGATACCTTGCTGGGACGGCCGAGTTCCGTCAGCAATGCACAACTACGTGTCATGGCTCCTGTTGCAGCTTTGAGTGCGTTTTTGAATAACACACCGGTGGTTGCCATGTTGATACCCGCCATCAATGACTGGGCCCGAAAATATCAGCTTTCAGTCTCCAAGCTATTAATGCCTCTTAGTTATGCCGCCATTGTTGGTGGCACCTGTACCTTGATTGGTACTAGCACCAATCTTATTGTGAATGGCCTGCTGATTAAAGAATCTGGTGGTGATGGCTTATCCATGTTCGAGCTGGCCTGGGTCGGTATCCCGGCGGTGATACTCGTGTTTGTTTATGTTTTGGTTGTCAGTAAATGGTTATTGCCTGAACGTAAATCTGCCATCACCCAGTTTTCTGATGTCCGTCAATACACGGTTGAGATGTTGGTTGAACCTAGAAGTAGCATTGATGGTAAGTCCATCGAAGCGGCGGGTCTGCGCCAGCTTAGCGGTTTGTATTTGGTTGAGATTGAACGTCGTGGCAATATTCTTCCGGCAGTATCACCAAAAGAACAATTAGAAGGCAATGATCGACTGGTTTTTGCGGGTGTTATTGACTCGGTTGTGGATTTACAAAAAATAAGGGGCTTGAAACCAGCCTCTGATCAGGTCTTCAAGATAAATACCCCGCGACCTGATCGTAGCTTTATTGAGGCTGTGGTTTCTGATACCAGTCCTGTGCTGAGTAAAACAGTTAAAGAAAGTCACTTCAGGTCTCATTACAATGCCGTGATTATTGCTGTTTCTCGTAATGGTGAACAACTGAGGATGAAAATTGGCGATGTTATCCTTCAACCTGGTGATACGCTGTTGCTGGAGGCGCCGCTGGCCTTTGTTGAGCAACACCGTAATTCACGTGATTTTTTCCTCGTCAGTGAACTAGAGGGTAGTAGCCCGCCACGCCATAATAAGGCGCTGTTGTCTCTAGCTATACTTTTAACAATGGTTGTGCTGGTATCGACAGGGATGGTTTCCATGCTTAAAGCTGCCTTTGTCGCTGCTGGTTTAATGATCATTACTCGTTGCCTGACAGGCAGCAATGCCAGGCGTGCAGTTGACCTGCAAGTTCTGGTTGTTATTGCCGCGTCATTTGGGCTTGGGCAGGCCTTATATCAGACAGGGGCCGCAGACCACCTTGCTGGTCTGATCGTTGCGTTGGCTGGCGATGATGAGCCACTTATTGCCTTGGCAGCCGTTTATTGTGCTACGGCCTTGTTAACAGCGATGATTACCAATAATGCCGCTGCGGTGTTGATGTTTCCTGTTGTGCTATCAATGGCGACGACACTGGGGGTCAGTTATACGCCTTTTGTGATTATGCTGATGCTGGCAGCATCGACAAGTTTTGCGACACCAATCGGGTATCAGACAAACCTGATGGTGTTCGGCCCAGGTGGATATCATTTTGTTGATTTTATACGAATGGGCCTGCCACTGACGGTTCTGGTTGGTTGTATTAGCCTAATTATTGTGCCAATAGTTTGGCCATTTTAGTCTGGCAGTTTTGTCCGGTTAAGCTTTGATTTAGTGTAAAATGTCCACTTTGAAACAGCCTTGATTGGTGAATTTGGTTTTGTTTTATAATCAAATTGTTATAAATAGGGTTCGTGAACATGACAGTCTCTGAGAATATTACCTGGCACACCGCAACAGTTTCTCGCGCCGATCGTGAAAAATTAAATTCACATAAGAGCGCCGTACTTTGGTTTACGGGGCTTTCCGGTGCCGGTAAATCCAGTCTTGCCCATGCCGTTGAAGATCGTCTCTTTAAACTGGGTTGTCGCACCTATGTGCTGGATGGCGATAATGTTCGTCATGGTTTGTGTGAGGATCTGAGTTTTTCTGATGCTGATCGAACTGAAAATATTCGTCGTGTTGGCGAGGTATCAAAACTGTTTACAGAGAGTGGTGCATTGACATTGACGGCCTTTATTTCCCCCTTTCGTTCTGACCGCAGTATTGTGCGCGAATTGCTTAATGACGGCGACTTTATTGAAATTTATTGCAAGTGTGACCTGAGTGTTTGTGAAGAGCGTGATGTAAAAGGCCTGTACAAAAAGGCCCGTGCAGGTGAAATTGCAGAATTCACAGGCATTCATTCAGCCTATGAAGAACCACTAAAACCAGAAATTACGGTTGATACCGCTGTGCAAAGCATTGATGAAAGTGTTGAGCAGGTTATCAATGCCTTGATTGAACGTAATATTATTTCAATCAATTAATTTTTGCCTGTGTCTGTCGTCCGGCAGGCACATTTCTAACCCGGAGTAATACAACTGATGTTCGGTCTTTATTCTTTTTTTAGGCCACTCATATTTCGCCTCGACCCTGAAACAGCACACACATTAGCCTTAAAAACCTTGGATATTGCCTGTAAAACTGGGGTGCTTGGTCAGCCTGTTACAGAGTCGCCAGGGTCAATTGAAGTGATGGGGCTTAAATTTCCATCGCTGGTGGGTTTGGCTGCTGGGCTGGATAAAAATGGTGATCATATCGATTCGCTTGCGGCACTTGGTTTTGGTGCGATAGAAATTGGCACGGTTACGCCCAGGCCACAACCGGGAAATCCCAGACCAAGACTGTTCAGGCTGCCAGAAGCGGAGGCCATTATTAATCGGATGGGATTTAATAACCTCGGCGTTGATCATCTGGTTGAGCAAGTTAAAAAATCTAGCTTTAAAGGCATTGTGGGCATTAATATTGGTAAAAATTTTGATACTGCAATTGAAAATGCAGTTGATGATTATTTGATTTGTCTGAAAAAAGTTTATCCGTATGCAGGTTATGTCACTATTAATATCTCTTCACCTAACACAGCCAACTTGCGAGATTTACAATCAAAGGATCAATTAGGTGGCTTGTTAAGTGTCCTTAAACAGGCTCAGGTGGCTTTAAAAAAAGAGCATGGCAAATATGTTCCACTGGTATTGAAAATTGCCCCTGATATGAACGAAGAGGCTTTGCATGCTGTTGCTGATACCTTGCTTGCCCATAATATTGATGGCGTGATTGCCACCAATACGACGATTACCAGAGCGGGGGTTGAAGGTCTTGAACATGGTGGAGAGCAGGGGGGATTGAGCGGGGCACCGCTGACTGAAAAATCTACCGCAGTTGTCAAGATACTCTATGAGCAGCTGGGTGAAGAAATTCCGATTATTGCTGCTGGCGGAATTCTTAGTGCAGACGATGCTCAAGCCAAACTTGATGCTGGAGCCAAGCTTGTTCAGATTTATAGTGGCCTGATTTATCGCGGTCCCCAGCTTATTCGTGACATCAGTGAGTCGTGTCATTTCAAATGAGTCCGGCTATACAGATTGAAAATGTACATAAGCATTATGGTGAAGTACATGCCTTAAAAGGGCTGAGCTTAAGCATTGAAAAGGGTGAGTTTTTTGGTTTGCTGGGACCAAATGGTGCAGGTAAATCTACCCTGATTAATATTATTGCTGGCCTAACCCGTATGGACAGTGGTCGGGTGTCTGTTATGGGGCATAACGTAGTTTCCAATTACCGCCAATCCAGGCAATCCCTAGGTGTGGTGCCGCAAGAGCTGGTGTTTGATCCTTTTTTTTCGGTACGTGAAATTCTGCAAATCCAGGCCGGATATTTTGGTAAGGCAAAACAATCATCGGCCTGGATAGAGATTCTACTTGAAGGGCTCAACCTGACAGATAAGGCAGACGCTAATATGCGTGCGCTTTCCGGTGGTATGAAACGACGTGTGTTGATTGCACAGGCGCTGGTGCATAAACCTGAAGTGGTTATTCTGGACGAACCTACGGCTGGGGTGGATGTTGAACTGCGCAGTTCATTGTGGCGATTTGTTAAGGAGCTACACAATGATGGTCACACCATTGTTTTAACGACGCATTATTTAGAAGAGGCAGAGAGTCTTTGCCAGCGTATTGCGATTGTAAACCAGGGTGAATTGGTTGCGTTGGACAGCAAGGAGTCGCTTTTGGCGCGTGGTGTAGGCTCTACTTGCACAGTGTCTGTGACCTTGTCAAAGCCTATTAATAATTTAACTGACTCACTAAAAAATAAGCTCAAATCCTGTGATGAAAACAGAATTGAATTTCTTCTCAACCGTGACACTGACACAATAATTTCCTTGGTCGATAATTTGCGAATGATTGGTGCTGAGATTATCGATTTGCGTACCGAAGATGCTGACTTGGAAGATGTGTTTATTGAACTTACCCGGCAGGTGAATCGATGAGCTGGCAAGGGATGTATACGCTCTTTTATAAAGAGTTAAGGCGATTTGGCAAGGTTGCCCTGCAAACCGTGCTGGCACCCATTATGACAGCCCTGCTTTATTTGTTGGTTTTTTCGCATGTGCTTAATGAGCACGTCAGTGTTTATAACGGTGTTAGCTATACGGCCTTTCTGATCCCCGGCTTGATTATGATGTCCATTATACAAAATTCGTTTGCCAATAGCTCATCCAGCTTGGTGCAGTCTAAAGTAACTGGCAATATTGTTTTTGTGTTATTAACGCCGTTGTCATATCTTGAATTTTATTTGGCATTTCTTGCCTCATCGATTGTGCGTGGCCTTTCGGTTGGATTGGGGATATTTTTAGTTGCCAGTTTTTTTGTTGAATTACCATTGCATAATATTTTTTGGTTGTTGATATTTGCAATTTTCAGCAGTGCTGTGCTTGGTAGTCTTGGTATCATTGCCGGGATTTGGGCCGAAAAATTTGATCACATGGCCGGTTTTCAGAATTTTATTATTATGCCTTTGTCATTTCTGAGTGGTGTTTTTTATTCTATTCACTCGTTACCGGAATTCTGGCAGCTGTTATCAAAATTCAATCCGTTTTTCTATATGATAGATGGTTTTAGATATGGTTTTTTTGGCGTTGCCGATGTCAGCCCGTATTTGAGTTTGTTGGTTGTGTCATCGTTTTGGCTTGGTTTTGCAACGCTCACCTTGTTTATGCTGCATAAGGGCTACAAACTGCGTGATTGAACTGGTTTATTGAATCCGTGTCCAATGGGATATAAGCTTAGCGGAGTTGGGTTAGTCTAATAAAAAATGTCTGTTAAACTGGGTCGCAATAGATGCGTAAATATATTCGCCATCCATCTGATATCCCAATTGAAATCGATGGGGTTGATGTGCAGGATATTGAGAACTTGCATGACGTCAGTTTTGGTGGGCTTTCCTTCATATCAAAAAATAGAATCAGGCCTGGTTCTAATATCAATATTACGATTAAATTTGTTACCCCGTCTTTTGTTTCGCTGACAATCGTCAAGTGGTGTCGAAAGCATGGCGATCATTATGATATTGGTGTTTCATTTTGTGATCCGGAGGATGCTTATCGTGCCCGTATGATTGAGCAGGTATGCCATATTGAGCATTATAAGCGCGAGGTGTTGATGAAAGAGGGAAGAAAATTGACGGGAGAGGAAGCTGCATTGGAGTGGATACAACGCTATGCTGCAAAATTTCCTAGTCTTGAGCCTCATGATGAATAGGAGGAATGGATATGGATGTAGTCATAACGGGTGCGGGTAGGGGGATAGGCTTAGGCTTTGTCCGGCATTACTTAAGGCAGGGGGCAAATGTTTGGGCATGTTATCGCTCGGATGAAAGTTTGCTACGAGAACTTGAGGATGACAATCTTACTATTGTTCAGTGGGATATTGCAGACGATAAAATTGCCCATGCTTCAGATGTTTTTCCCGCTAAGCTTGACCTGCTCATTAACAATGCCGGTGTTTATGGCTCGAACAAACAACATGGGCAAAGCCTGGAAAATGTAACAGCAGAATCTATGTTATCTGTGTTTAACGTTAACTGCGTTGGCCCAATACGTGTTGTCCAGCAGCTTAAAGACAGGTTGATTATGGCCAAGGGGAAAATAGTTAATATTAGCTCGAAGATGGGCTCCATTGAAGATAATTCCAGCGGTAGCTGTTATGCATACAGGGCATCGAAAGTTGCACTTGTTATGGTTTCCAAGTCAATGGCAATTGACTTGGCTCCTTATGCCGTCAGGGTACTCAGCCTGCACCCTGGCTGGGTGAAAGCGGATATGACCTCACAGCAAGGCTTGATTAGTGTCGATGAGTCAGTCGCCGGAATGGCTACTGTTATTGAGAATATCGACCAATACAGTCCTGGGACATTTGTTAAGTTTAATGGTGAGGTAATTCCATATTAAGGCATCTCTTCGGCGGGGGATTCCAGTGACTGCTTAATTGCATTCTCTAGTGCATTAACATCGGCTTCAGATTGAAGTGCTGAGTGGTACTTTCCGTTGTGATAGAGAAATAGTGAAGGCAGATGGAAGACATCAAATTCTTCGGTCAGGGCTTGATCCAGCCCTGCA
>JAJRUN010000007.1 GCA_024277755.1 Gammaproteobacteria bacterium
ATTCAGGCATTTTTCTATTCAATAACTAGATTTAAAACAGGCTAACAATGCAATATGAGAACACAAAAGACAAACCAAAAAAAGGCCGGTGGACAAAACGTCCACCGGCCTCAGACCACTTCGGCTAAAGCTTATGTCGCAGCAACAACATTAACCTTCACAGTAGCAGTCACATCAGTGTGCAACTGTAGATTAACGTCAAACTCACCAACGTTACGTAATGCACCTTCAGGCAAACGAACTTCCTGCTTGGAAACCTCAGTACCCGCAGCTGAAACCGCAGCCGCGATATCCGCAGTACCCACAGAACCGAACAATTTACCTTCATCACCAGCTTTACTGGCAATCTCAACAGTTGAACCATTGATCTTCTCAGCGCGCGCTTCGGCAGTAGCCAAAACATCCGCAGCAGCCTTTTCCAGCTCTGCACGACGTGCTTCAAAGTGGGCCTTGTTGTCCGGAGTAGCCATAACAGCTTTACCGTTAGGAATCAGGAAATTACGACCATAACCTGGACGAACATTTACCTGGTCACCCAGATCACCCAAGTTTGTTACCTTATCCAACAAGATTACTTGCATCTTTACACCTCTGCTTAATTATTAAGCTTGCTTACTAAAAAAACGCTTATCGGTTTTACTGCTTGATTCCCGAAAAACGACTCCTAAAATCCAACCAGCTATCGGCAAAACCGGCACTGGCCAAAGCCATCATCATCTGTGGCGGCATAATAAACATCAGCACATAAATACCGATCAGCCAGGCTGAATGTTTGCCTGATTTCGCCACCAAGGCATGAATCAGAGCCAAACCGACAATGCTGTAAACCACCACCACAGTAATCATGATGTCACCAGAAAAATCACTGATCACACCAAAATCGAACAGACTGAATGTCAATACTAACAGCACAGCAAAAGCCGCAATTTTACTCTGGCGCAGACCGTAAAATTCCTGCTGAAAACCACCAGGATTAAACAACAAGGATTGCCACCAGCGCGCCAACATCATACTTAGCACCAGCCCCATCACCAGGGCCGCAGCCAGCATACCAGTCATCCACTTAGCCATCGCGGGGATCTGCTGTTCAATCTGTACCATCTCGGCCATGCCATCTTGAGAACCCATAAGCTCAAGCATCTTGCCCAGGGCCATCTGCCAGAATTGCAATGGATCACCGATCAGCAGATAAAACAGCGTAATACCAGCAACCCCCATGGCCGCTGCTGCATCCAGCACCATTGACCAGGAACGGCTGCTACGCAACACCAACGCCAGCCCCAGCAATGGCAACCACAGTAATAAGGCAAACATCCCCCCTAAAACCATCGTACCAAAGATAAAATACATAAAAATACTGGTTATCAGGCTGGCACCTAACAAAACCATAAAACCTTGCTTGGCACCATGGCGCAGCGTTACCAAGGCAACCGTCGCACCACTCAAAACACTCACCATCCCCAACACGGGGATTAACGAAACCAGGGCCAGCGCTGCCGTTACCAGTAGCGCCTGAACAGGCCCACGCATAATGTATGTTGCTAGCGCACGCATGTTGGTAATCCTGACTTTGTCTCTAGAAAAATAAATGCCGACCGATGGCCGGCATTATTCTCAATTATTCGTGCGCGTCGCTGTATGGCAGCAGTGCAATGTAACGAGCACGTTTGATGGCTGTAGACAGCTGACGCTGGTACTTGGCCTTAGTGCCAGTGATACGACTGGGAACAATTTTGCCAGTCTCAGTAACGTAGGCCTTCAATGTATTCAGATCTTTGTAATCGATCTCTTTGGTACCTTCTGCAGTAAAACGGCAGAACTTACGACGACGAAAATAACGAGCCATGTTGATCTCCTAAAAAATTTTATTCATGATCCAATGTCACAACTGCTGGATGCTCTCGGCATGGAGGATAATTCTTGCCTCTCCCTGTCGGCTGTCAGCACGGGCAATAAAACCGTTTATGCTGACCACCTGCCCTTCACTCAAGGCCTTAGCCCTGTTAGAAAGCGCAGCGCCTGTGGCAATCACCACAATCCGACAAAAAGCCTCTCTTTCCAGCCCTGCCTCTTTCTGGCGGGAGCGGTGCTCTAACGAAAACCGTGTCAGAGGAATACCTGCTGGGTTGTAACGTGTTTCTGGTGCCTTGCAGACAGTGCCTGCCAGCACCAGTTGATTATCCAAACCTGTAATTACGCCTCGGCAGCAGGTGCAGAATCAGCCTTAGGAGCAGACTCAGCAACAGGTGCTGGAGCAGGCGCAGGACGCTCTTCACGTTGTGGACGTGCAGGACGCTCGTCTTCCTTGCTCTTCTGCAGGATAGACTGCTCTGTCACAGCTTCATCACGACGGATAATCATGTTACGGATCACGGCATCGTTAAAACGAAATGCGCTATCCAACTCATCAATACTGCTCTGTGAACATTCAATGT
Organism: Gammaproteobacteria bacterium; assembly: GCA_024277755.1. GTDB lineage: Bacteria > Pseudomonadota > Gammaproteobacteria > Tenderiales > Tenderiaceae > Tenderia. The sequence goes on from JAJRUN010000007.1 coordinate 2,436, forward strand.
TCATCAGTACATAGTGGGCTTTATGGGCTTTGGCGATTGGATATGCCAGCTGACGGCGGCCCCAATCTTCCAGACGGTGAATTTCACCACCATCTGACTCAACGATTGAACGATAACGCTCAACCATCGCTGTAACCTGTTCACTCTGGTCAGGATGGACCAGGAAAATAACTTCGTAATGTCTCATAGACACTCCCTATGGATTAATAATAAGCCTTCCGCACATACGGTAAAGCAAGGAGAATACCGCCCCAAGCCCAGCCCAGGGTGATAAGGGTCGCGATTTTACTGGAACTAAAGCAGATATGCAATAAAAGCCCTGACTCAAGGCCAACCACAGAACAGATACAACACCGAACCCCATACAACCCCTGGTTGCAAGGCTACACCAGTTAGGCCTGGCGCTGGCGCAAGGCCTCGAACAAACAAACCCCCGTAGCCACCGACACATTCAGACTTTCAACCGTGCCCGCCATAGGAATCTTCATCAATAGGTCACAGTGCTCCTTGGTTAAACGACGCATGCCCTTGCCCTCAGCCCCCATCACCAGCGCCAGCGGGCCTTTCAAGTCCATCTGATAGATAACATCGTCACTCTCACCCGCAGCACCAATCAACCACACCCCGGCCTGCTGCAAATCCCGCAACGTCCGCGCAAGATTAGTCACCTGATAAAACGGTGTATCTTCAACAGCACCACAAGCCACCTTACGCACCGCAGGCGTCATGCCAACAGCATTATCCTTAGGAACAATCACCGCATCCACACCAGCCGCATTAGCAGAACGCAGACAAGCCCCCAGATTATGCGGATCCGTCACACCATCGAGAACAAGCAAAAAAGGCGGATGATCCAAACCATCAACCAGAGCCATTAAATCTTCCCGATTGGCCGATTCCGCCTGTTGAATCAGATGCGCAAGCACACCTTGATGACGTTCACCCTGAGCCAGTTTATCCAGCTCATCACGCGGCCGACGAACAACACTCACCTGGCCACGCTTAGCCATATCTATCAGCTTATTCAAGCGTGCATTTGGCTTCTGTTGATCATCCAGCCACAACTCACTAACGATAGACTTTTTCAGCGCCGCCTCAACCGCATGAATACCAAACGCTAAACTCATGACTCTGTTTTCTTTTTAGGACGCCTTCTACGCCTGGCCTTCTTTTTGACTGTCGTTGTACCAGTCTTATTAGCTTCGACCTTTTTATCCGTCGCCTTGGCCGCTGGTTTTCTACCACGACGCGACTTGCTCTTTTTCTTTACCGGCGCATCAAATGAGTCATCAGGCTTCTCAGAATCAGCCAAGTCGAAATCAATCCGCTTTCGATCCAAATCAACTCGCACCACCCTGATCTTGATAGGATCCGCCAGGCAATATTTCTTCTTACTGCGTTCACCCACCAAACGATGATGCACAGGATCAAACTCATAATAATCTTTTGCCAGCGAGGTAATATGCACCAACCCCTCGACATAGATATCCTTCAACTCAACAAACATACCAAAGCCGGTCACACTGGTAATAATACCTTCAAACTCATCCCCGACATGATCCTGCATGTACTCGCATTTCAGCCAGTCAACCGCATCACGGGTAGCATCATCAGCACGGCGCTCGCTCATAGAGCAATGCTCACCCAGCGCCACCATGTCACTCACACTGTATTTGAATTGCTGAATCGACCTGCCTTGCACAATATGCCGCAAGGCCCGATGCACCAGCAGATCAGGGTAACGCCTGATAGGCGAGGTAAAATGACCATAGGCATCAAAGGCCAGTCCAAAATGGCCGGCGTTGTCCGGCGTGTAAACCGCCTGACTCAAACTGCGCAACAACACCGTCTGAATCAAATGGGCATCATCTCGACCGGCAATCTGTTGCAAAATCGTTGCATAGTCCTTTGGTGCTGGCTCATCACCACCGCCCAAGGTCAAGCCCACCGATGCCAAAAATTCACGCACCTTAACCAGCTTATCTTCACCCGGGCCTTTATGAACACGGTACAAGGCCGGAATTTCATGCTTAAGCAAAAATTGCGCAGCACACACATTCGCCGCAATCATGAACTCTTCGATCAGCTTATGGGCATCATTACGCTCAACCGGCACAATCTTTTCAATCTTACGATCAACGCCAAATACAATGCGCGTCTCGGTGGTTTCAAAATCAATCGCGCCACGTTTATCACGCTTGGCACGAAACACTTCATACAAGTCATGCAGATCTTCCAGGTGTGGCAATATCGCTGCATGCTGACTGCGCAGGTCTTCATTTTCTTCAACCACCATCTCAGCTACTTCGGTATAAGTCAGCCGGGCATGAGAACGCATCACCGCTTCAAAAAAGCGATGACTCTTCACCACCCCTGTTGCCGAGATCGTCATTTCACACACCATGCACAAACGATCAACTTTCGGATTCAGTGAGCACAGACCGTTAGACAAAATCTCAGGCAACATCGGGATAACACGCCCGGGAAAATAAACCGAATTACCGCGATTGCGGCCTTCATTATCGAGAGCAGAATTGTAATCGACATAATGAGAGACATCGGCAATAGCCACCAGCAAACGCCACTCATCACCCTGACGCTGGCAAAAAACCGCATCATCAAAATCACGCGCATCCTCACCATCAATAGTCACCAACGGCAAATCACGCAGATCTTCACGATCCAGTTTGTCCGCCTCCTCAACCTCCTTGCCAAAGACCTTGATTTCATCCTCAACAGCGGCTGGCCAAGTGCGCGGCAAATCATGGGCACGGATAGCAATATCGATTTCCATGCCAGCGGCCATATGATCGCCCAGAATATCAGCAATCTCACCAATCGGCTGAGAGCGATTAGTGGGCTGCTCAATGATCTTCACCACCACAATCTGACCACTGGCCGCCGCACCGCGTGACGCAGGTGGAATCAGAATATCCTGAGTGATACGTTTGTTATCCGGCACCACAATGCCAATTCCGCGTTCAAGCATAAATCGACCGACAACTTCATTATGAGCACGCTCCAGCACCTCAACAATGGCACCCTCACGGCGACCACGCCTATCAACACCCGACACCCGCGCCAAAGCACGATCACCATGCAACAGACTGCGCATCTGCCGCGCCGACAGAAACAAATCCTCACCACCATCATCCGGCGTCAAAAAACCAAAACCATCCGCATGCCCAATCACACGACCAGAGATCAGCTGCATTTTGCTCACAAGGCCATAGCAATTACGCCGATTGCGAACCAACTGGCCATCACGCTCCATCGCTCGCATACGCCGACGCAAAGCCTCAAGCGCATCTTCACCGGCAAGAGCAAGCTTACCCGCAACCTGCTTGAAGGACATAGGCCCCTCCTGCTCACCAAGCAACTCCATAATCAACTCACGACTCGGAATTGGGTTTTCGTACTTCTGCGCCTCTCGCTCGGCATGAGGATCGGTCAGTTTGTTTTTACTCATATATATAGGGGTTCCCTAGATTTCTCTTACACAAAACTTTTGATTATTTCTGATAATGGCGCGTATTGTACACTTCAAGCGATTGACGAGGCTATTTTATCTTGATAAAGTGCGCGGCCTCAGACGTTGAGACGTCGAATCACCCCTAAATGCCTGGGTGGTGAAATTGGTAGACACGCTAGCTTCAGGTGCTAGTGGGGGCAACCCCGTGGAGGTTCAAGTCCTCTCCCAGGCACCACTTTCCTAGACCATCCCAGACAACCACAAGCCACGTATTCTGCTATTTTTTAACGGTTTTTATACTACCCCTGACACACTTCATATTGTCTGGCATTGTCCACGATTGTCCCATTTGTGGAGCGTGAAAACACCCCCAAGGCTCATTAAAACCTCAAACACATCACCACTTTTCGCGCTTGTTCAAGCAACAAAACAAATACTAATCTTATGCGTCAGCTTCACCTTTTAGCCCGATGAAAAATCAACGCACAACTGAATTGCAGACAACTGCTCTCTCATGCCCTCAATTGTGTGCCTCAAAAAAAGATAAGCTGGTTTATGGTGTTGAACAATCATCTAAACCTGAACAGCATTTTGCCAATATCGAAGGATTGATCGCACACTGAGCTATAGTCAAACCTGGTGTATGGGCCATCAAGCAGCACCACGATCCTGTCGTTCTTGTTTGATGCCATCACTGAATTTCACCCCAGTAATAACATCCGCTAGTAAACTATACCCTCGTAATCTCTGCCAACGCTTTTGAGCGGTCTCCATCAGAACATAAACATACCGATTCTGCGGCACCGGTTCTTCCATCCGTCCAAGATAAGGATCAACAGTAATAAACCGCCCCAGTTCCGGATCGTAATAACGCGCCCTCAGATACAACAAGCCGGTTTCACTATCATATTGCTCGCCGCTGTAACCGAAGTTTGTGCTGTTAGTTCCCGTCACGGTTG
>JAJRUN010000008.1 GCA_024277755.1 Gammaproteobacteria bacterium
ATTGGCAATAAAATTACTTTTTGCCTGGTTGGCCGATTCGGCAACATTTTTTGCATCGGCCAGTTCGGATTGCTCAATAATACGTTCAAGGGTTACGCTCATCCAGCTGCCCATGAGGGTAACCAGGTCTTTGTCGGTATCAGTAAATAATTTTTTGCGCGGTTTCCTGGAAATGAAATTCAGTACACCAAAATTTTTACCGTGCACATTGAGTGAAATTCCGATGTAATTCGAGAATTGTATTTTTTGATCATCATTGAAAATGTTGATGTCATCTATCGTGCTGTTATCAATAACAACGGGCGTGCTGCTGCGCAGGTTGTCCAGACAAAATTGTGAGTTGAGTAATTTTTCACCAAAGTCAGTATTTTGGGGGTCACCAATAGAAATGGTGTTAATGATTTCATTGCTTGCGGGATTGCTTCCCCCATTTTGATGCTTATCAAGCCGCAATAGAAACCCGGTTTGCATATTTGTCAGCTGACAACCTAAGCGCAGCATTTCACTGATTTGCTCATCAAGTGAAAGCCCGGATATTGAGGAGACATCGTAAAGGGCCCGGACGCGATCACTTTGCTCGCGTAGTTGGTTTTCAGACTGTGCGCTACGTCGTGCGACGAAGCCAGCAACGAATATACCCAATAATAAAATAACGCCGGACAGCCCAAGCAAAATAATATCCGTGCGTTTATTGAGCACTTTAGCATTGGTGAGCTGTTCATCAACAGCTTGCTGCTGAATGTTTAACATTTCATCCAGCGCAGACATAACGGCTTCCTGAATCGGTAAAACCTCAGTGGTGATAACTTTTTGCGCTTCAGTAAATTGATTGTTTAATAAAAGTTGTGCAGCCTTGATTTGTACGCCACTCCCCTTGTTCATCAGCGGGCTGGCCTTTTCCCATATTCTGAGTACTGTTTCTGATGCGCCGGGGCCAAGCAGTTTTTCACGCGTCAGCAAAAAAAGACTGGCGGCATCTTTAAAGTGGATGTATTGCTCATCGAGTAAAAAAGGGTCATAGGTGGTTTGCGTCATGTGCAACAAAAATACTGCACGGCGACTGACGCTGTCGCGAATCTGATAAATCAGTTGCATTTCTGACTGCATGTGCGAAGTGGTTGCGAGCACACGCTTGTTTTCTTCTACGCTTTGGTACCATACGGCAAACAATGCGGCCAATAACAGCAGTAGCGCAATAAAGCCGCTGATGATGACAGGCTGGGCGCTGTATACGCGAGAGGGCTTGGCATTGTTGTTCAAATCAGGGTCTCGGTTGTGGTCGTTCCTGCCTGTGATAAATCGGCATTGCAGGGGGGTGACTTTAATCCGGAATTTGTGGTTTTTAGTCAATTAAAAATATGCGCGAATATACGTGTTGCAGATGTGGGTATGCCTGTTGCCCACCGGGTGGCGACGTGATTACGTAATGAACAGAGGTTTGTATCTTGCCGCAAATATGCCTGCGTAATAAATTAAGGTACTTCTGATTTATTCTGGACGAAGCAGGTTGTGATCTAAAATGTTCAGATTCAATACCCTCTGGGGCATAAAGGCGCGAATCGCACGTAATAGCCAGTCATTGCGAAGACCCGCACCGACAGTAGGCTTTAGGCGACGAAGAAGCTGGGCATTGTTAGGCACAAGATACGAGTTCATGAATAGATCAGAGGTTTCTTAAGCAGTCAGGTATCTAGAGATAGCGTGCTAATTGGGTTACATTGCGTGCGTGTTTGATTCGTAGATAAGTTAAGGATTTGTTGGCAAACGGAGGGAGTGGACGATGTCAGATGGTACGGTGAAATGGTTTAATGATGCCAAGGGTTATGGGTTTATTGTGCCGCAAGGAGGTGGCGAAGATATTTTCGTGCACCACACCAATATCGAGGGCACGGGGTTCAAAACCCTGGCGGAAGGTCAGACAGTAAAGTTTGAACTGGCTGAAGGCCAGAAAGGAATGTTGGCCACAAACGTACAGCCCTGCTGAATAATTTTTATTGTTTTGATTGGGTGGATTAATCGGGTGACTCAGTCGTCGGTTTGTCCGCAGAAAATAACCAGGGAAAGAGTCGGCGCTGTTCGTTTGTGCTAAGCGCATTGACTTGCGCAATGTTGCGTACCGGTATTTCCTCTGGTCGTTCGACGTTTTCAAGTGCCGCTGCGATACTGTCTTCACGAATAAGATGCAGGAGGGCATAGGGTGCGCGGTTGGTGAGGTTTTCCGCCGCTTGTGGCGCAACACCGGCAAAACAATACTGCGGGTGGAAGCTGGCAACCTGATATCTTCCATCCCAGCAAAATGTTTCGAGCAGGGCATCGACGCGATCCAGAAACTGGTTGTAGTTATCAAAGTCGTTCAGCATGTTGGGAATGACCAGCAAAGTGGTTTCGATTGCAGTCGCCGGTTGTTGATCCAGCAAGTCCAGTTCTTCATGCAGCATTTCCAGCAGGGCCAGTTCGGTGGTCCCCGAATACACTTTGATGCGCACACGATTTTCCAGTAGTGGTTGTGCGGCAAAGGGACACAGGCCGAGGCCGACCACCACCCGTTCCAGCCATTGCCGGGTTAATTGCGCGTGTGTGCTTTCCGATTCAAGGTTTGCTGATTTTGCAGATGGTGTCGCCAATAGAAACGTCTCCATTTGAAATAATCGTTGCGTAAATGCCGCGCAGACGATGGGCATCACCCTGCGCTGAATTGACGTACTGCAATGCGGTTTCACCAAAGCGTTTTTTGAACTTGCCGCAACCCCGGTGAGGTTCTGCGGTGATTTCAAGCACGGCGCCACCTACTTGCAGTTGATCTCCGGGGGACAGATTGTTGATGCCCAAATCAAAGTCGACAAATAGCTGATCGCCCGCTAATGGCCAGTTATTTTTATGTCCGGCCAATACCTCAATCATGCGTGCGTTCATTATTGCCACTTGCACCGAAGGATCAGCCTTGCCGTCATCGCATTTTTTCCAGCAGTGCTGTTGCCAGTTGTCGCCCGTTACCCCTGCTTCGCGGGAAAATAGCACCTGCTCAAGCATCGTGCGTTGATTGGTTTGTGGGCGAACCACGATTAATTTCACACGGCCTTTGTCGCGGGGTGCATTCAGCACCCAATCCATGCGACGGTCGATATCGCTTTGTGCGGCGTATTTCATAATGTGCCCAGTTTATGCTTTTATGCAGGTACGGGACACTGACTTCTCTCTATACAGGCTGGGGGCTTTTTGCCGTTAATAACATCATGAAAGAAAATGAAATAAACACACTGCTGGAAACCATCGTCAACCACGCCAGTCAGGTGGTTCTGGGCAAGCAACATGAAATTCGCTTGTCGCTGGCCTGCCTGCTGGCGCGTGGCCATTTGCTGATTGAGGATTTGCCAGGAGTGGGTAAAACCACGTTGGCACACGTGCTGGCACAGACGCTGGGTCTGCAATATCAGCGCATTCAGTTCACCAGTGATTTGCTGCCGGCCGATATTCTGGGCGTATCGATATTTGATAAATCCGAACAGGGCTTTCATTTTCACCCCGGTCCCATTTTTGCCCAGCTGATTCTGGCAGACGAAGTGAATCGCGCCACTCCCAAGGCACAGAGCGCCTTGCTGGAGGCGATGGAAGAAGGTCAGGTGACCATTGAGGGTGAAACCCGGCTTCTGCCGGAGCCGTTTTTTGTGATTGCCACACAAAACCCCACCTACCAGGTGGGGACCTTTCCGTTGCCTGAATCTCAGCTGGACCGTTTTTTGATGCGCATTTCGCTGGGCTATCCGGACAACAATGCCGAGCGTGCCCTGCTCACTGGCGAAGATCGCCGGGACTTGATCAGGCAACACGGTGCATGTGTGCTGCCAGGGCAACTGGCCGAGCTGCAACGGGCCGCCAGCAAGGTGCATGCCTCTGATGCCCTGCTGGATTATGTGCAGGCCCTGCTGGAAGCCAGTCGTCAGTCGCCACAATTTGTGAACGGCCTGTCGCCTCGTGCAGGGCTTGCGTTGTTGCACAGCGCCAGAGCATGGGCGCTGATGGCCGGGCGCGATCACGCCATGCCTGAAGATATACAGGCAGTGATGCCGCATGTGGTCGCACATCGCTTGCAGGCCGTGACGGATTCCGAGCAAAGCGATAAAGCGCTGTTAGCCGTTTTGGAGTCAGTCGCGATTGCCTAGCCCATCGCGTCGCGGATCAAAATGCAATCCACTGCACAAACAAACCCACCCATGAATCTGCGTCATCGATTTAGCCTGAAACGATTTTTCTCCGGTGAAGGCCCGGAGGCCGGGCCGGTATTTCTGGCGCAGCGGCGGGTGTATATCCTGCCCAGTAAAATGGGTGTGTATTTTGCCGTGATGATGCTGGTCATGTTGCTGGGTGCAGTGAATTACAATAACAGCCTCGCCTACGCGCTGACGTTTTTACTGGCGAGTATCTTTTTTATTGCCATTCTGCATACCTATCGCAACCTGCTGCATTTATCGATTGATGTTGCAAAGCCAACGGCCGTATTCTGCGGAGAAACGACGCAAGTGCCGGTGATGCTGGATAATCGAAATCATCCGGCGCGGTATGCCGTCAAATTGCAGTTACGTGCACAGCAATATGTCAGCAGTGATGTGGCGGGTGACCAGTGGCAGCGGGTTAATGTGCCACTGAAAACGGTACGGCGTGGTCTGCACGATGTGCCGCGGCTGATACTGGAAACCGGATTTCCCCTCGGCATTTTTCGAGCATGGGCCTATGCGCAGCGTGACGTGCAATATCTGGTTTATCCCATCCCGGATCAATCCCACAGCCTGCCTTGTGAAGCCAGTTACCACTTAAACCGGATGGGCGAGCGAGGTCACGGTGCCGACGATTTTGCCGGTTTACGAAACTATCATGCGGGCGATTCCCTGCGCCACGTCCACTGGAAAACCGTGGCGCGCGGTCAGGGCATGTTCACCAAACAGTTTGGTGGAGATCGCGCCGACGAATTATGGTTAGACTGGGACAGTCTGCCGCAGCTGGATATCGAAGCGAGAGTATCGCGTCTGACACGCTGGGTGCTGGATGCCAGTGCGGCACAGGCGAATTACGGTTTGCGTTTACCGGGAACATTGATTCCGCCAGCGACCGGGCCAGCCCACCGACATCAATGTTTGCAAGCGCTTGCGCTGTGTCAGGTGGAGAATGCGTAATGCTGTCCCTGTCTGATTTTCAACAGCGCGTGCAACAGGCGAAAGCAGAAAACCTCTGGCTACTTGGTGGTCTGGCGCTGGCGTTCACGCCCCACTTTTTTCGTTTGTCATTACTGATTATGTTGCCCAGCGCAATTTTGCTGTGCTGGCGTCTGTTGTTTGAATTGCGTTATCTCGCACTGCCACCCCGCACGGCTCGCTGGTTACTGACATTCATCGGAATATTTGCCACCTACATTTCGTTTGATACCTTGCTGGGTCGACAGGCCGGAGTGGGCTTGCTGGTGATCATGCTGTGTTTAAAACTAATGGAAATGGATAGCCAGCGGGATGTCGGTGTGGTGATCGGTCTGGGGTTCTTTGTTGTGGTCACGGTGTTTTTATTCGACCAGTCTATTTTTATGGGTGCATATATGTTGCTGGTAGTGCTCCTGTTAATGACTGCACTAGTGGCATTCAGTCGACACAAGTCAAAAATTCCGCAGCGTGAAAATTTTAAAAAGGCGGCGGGTTTGCTGGCACAGGCGATACCGTTGACCCTGTTGCTGTTTTTTTTATTTCCACGTATTCCCGGTCCGTTATGGAATCTTCCGACAGATGGTGTCGGCGCAGGTACCGGTCTGTCAGATTCCATGTCACCGGGCAGGATCAGTCAGCTTAGCGATAACGATAGCGTGGCCTTTCGGGTGCAGTTTGACACGCCCCTGCCCGCGCAACAAAAACGCTACTGGCGAGGCCCGGTGTTTACCCGGTTTGATGGAAAGACCTGGTCCAGCCCGGAGCGCCGGCAGTTTGAAGGCGGGATAAGTCTTGGTCAGGATTTTCAGGTAAGTGGTGAGCCCAGTCTGTACACCGTAACACTGGAACCACATCAGCAGCGCTGGTTATTCGCGCTGGATTTACCG
>JAJRUN010000009.1 GCA_024277755.1 Gammaproteobacteria bacterium
GGCCCCTTATTCCGCCCCAGCCGCGTATTATTCACCTGCCGCCGGTCGCATGAGTGGCCTAGAGGTATTGAAAGGTTCCAGTCAGATTAAATACGGTCCGCATACCACAGGCGGCGTGATCAACTATTTGGCCACCGCTATTCCCACTAAAAAGAAGGCCTATCTGAAATCAACCTTCGGCAGTTTTGATGAGCAACGCACGCACGCCTATGCGGGTAATACCTTTGATGCCGGTGCCGCTGGGCAATTCGGTGTGCTGGTCGAGGGTTACAAACGCCAAAATTCTGGTTTTAAAAGCATCGATGAAACCCCCGATTTTCGTAACGGTGACGAGACCGGCTTTCGCAGGACGGACGCCATGCTCAAACTGTCGTGGGAACCCGCTACACGCATCTATCAACGTCTGGAATTCAAATCCGGCAGCAGCGATCTTGACGCCAATGAAACCTACCTCGGCCTGACCGATGCTGACTTTAAAGAGAATCCCACGCGCCGTTACGCTGCGTCGCGCTTCGATAATATCGCCAGCAAACAGACACAGAACTGGCTGCGTTACAGTGTCAGCCCCAATGATGATCTCGATATCATCACCACGCTGTATCAAAGCGATTTTAAGCGTAATTGGTACAAGCTCAACAAAGTGAACGGCGACAAACTCTCCAAGGTTCTGGCCACCCCTGGTTTGTCTCAGGACTGCATGAAAGGCACAGCGGCTTGCGACTTGAAGGTCAAGGCCAACAATCGCAAATACAGCGCCAAAGGCATTGAATCGGTGCTCTATTCCCGCTTTGAAACTGCGAGTATTCAGCACGAAGTGATGGTCGGCATACGCCTGCATCAGGATGAGGTAACCCGTTTCCAGTGGGAAGACACCTACGCTCAAGCAGCCAATGGCACAATTACAAGCATGACCGATGGGGTACCGGGTGCGGCGGGCAATCGCTTCCAGAAAACAGACGCTCTGGCCTTATTTGTTCAGGATACTTTGGAAAAAGGTGCCTGGACCATCACCCCTGGCATTCGTTACGAGAGGCTGGATCAGCTCTCTGAAGACCCTATAGGAACGCTGCAAAGCGCCGGTGGCAGCAAGGGTCGGGATGGAAAAAACAGCTTTAGCATGAGCGCCATGGGTATTGGCGCAGCCTACCGTTTTAACGATATGTGGACTGGCTTTGGTGGTGTGCATAGCGGGTTCTCACCGCCCAATCCCCGGGGCACCCGCAGTGGTCTGGATCCTGAGACCAGCACGGCATTTGAAATCGGCACGCGCTACGCCAATGCGGCGCAAGCACTGGCAGCTGAAGCCACATTTTTCTTCACGGCATTTAAGGATCTGGTTGTAGTGGATAATGTGGGTGGTGCGGGATCGGGTGACAGTGAGAATTTCGGCAAGGTAGACACAATGGGTCTGGAGTTCGCGCTTCAATACGACGCCGGTATTGCCAGCGGCTGGCAGTTGAATAACCCTTGGTTTTTGAGCATGACCTATACCAATGCTGAGCAAAAAAATAACGCCCAGTCTACTGATGCCGAATCCATCTTCAGTTTTGGCAAAAAAGGAAATAAAGTACCCTACGTTCCAGCGTTAACGCTCAGTGCCGGTACCGGAGTGGAATCACAGCAATGGGGTGCTTTTGTTACTGGCAACTACGTGGATGAGACCTACACCAGTGCCAACAACGTCAGTGTACAGCTCAACGGCAACGGTAGTCCCGATGCCCGTTTTGGCAAGACTGACAGCTATTTTGTCACGGATGTTTCCGCTTATTACCGTATCAATAAAACAGTAAAACTCTTCGGCGGCGTGCAAAATCTGTTCGACGAGCAGTACATTGTGTCGCGCCAGCCTCACGGTGTTCGAGGTGGCCTGCCACAGTTTGTTTATGCCGGGATTGAAATGGAAATATAATCTTGTCACACTAGTACATCAACCAGGTTATATTGGCAGGTTCAGTTGAACGGTCAGCATTCATGGCAAGGCACGTCTCAAAGATAATGGCGGTAGCCCTTTGCAAGAGGCGTAACGCCGCCATGGGTGCTGACCGTTCAACCCATAGGGCGATACAAGGGCGCTCCGCCACGGCGTTACAGATTTTGACAAGGGCTACGGTCATTGCCTACAATCTGTGTCTTGTGGCAAAACACCCTTGTACCGCTGAATCCGCCAATATAACCTGGTTGCTGTACTAGACGGTGGATTGTTGTTTGTGGGTGGCAAGCTTGGTTGGTTGTCACCCACTGCCTTTTTGAAAAAAATAGTGATTTGTAGTTTATGAATATAATGGACTTGTTCCAACAAGGCGGACCGGTGATGTATGTCCTGCTTGGCCTCTCTGTATTGGCCATGGCGATTATTCTTGCCAAGCTGTTTCAGTTTGCACTTAGCGGTTTGCGCCGTCTGGCTTTTGTCGATACAGCGTTGGCGACGCTACAGCAACGTGAGTACGAAACACTATTGAACGACTTGCAACAACAGCGCAGCCCTGTGGCGCGGGTCATGGAAAGCGCCGTGCGCTGTGGTGTGGATCAGACCATGTCAAGCAGAGATGTGGAGGCCGAGGTGAGTCGTGTGGGTTCGGCACAGATTCGCAACCTTGAATCGTGGTTGCGTGGTCTGTCATCCATCGCTCACCTGAGTCCGTTGCTGGGGCTGCTTGGCACGGTGACCGGGATGATCGCCGCCTTCATGCAGCTTGAAGAGGCAGGCAGCCGCGTCGATCCTTCCATTCTCTCCGGTGGTATTTGGGAAGCCCTGCTTACCACCGCATTTGGTCTTACCGTTGCTATCCCGGCCATGGCCGCGTTTTATTATCTGGAAGGTGAAGTGGATCAGGTGCGGGCGGCGATGAAAGATGTCAGCGTGCGGGTGCTGCGCCATTTTGGTAAAACGCCTTCCCATATTGCCAGCCGTGACGATGAGCGCATTGAGGACGAGACCCATGGACTTTGAAGGCCGTGCTCGCATCCACTCCCATCTTGATATCGCACCGCTGATTGATATTGTCTTTCTGCTGCTGGTATTTTTCATGCTCACCAGTACCTTCCTAGTGCCGGAGGCGATTGAGCTGGAACTGCCAGAATCGAACAGCGCGGTGGTGACGGAAATTAACCCAATCAGCGTCTCGCTGAACCGCTCTGGTGAAGTGAGCCTGAACGGTGAGTTGATCGAACTGGGTCAGTTGCGAATGGCCATTGAACCTTTACTGCAGCAAGATGAAGAGACTCCAGTCACCTTGAAAAGCGATGCCCATAGCGAGGTGCAACAGTTGCTCAGGGTGATGGATGAAATCCGCGCCGCTGGCGGCAGCAATATAGCCCTGGTGACCACCGCGCCAAACCTGAAATAAGCCATTGTCGATTACCCGCCTGCATATCAGCTTTATGCTATTGCTCGCGCTGGGTCTGCACGGCGGCCTGGCGATGTGGTTTGATTTTCCCGCCCCCGCGCCTTTGCCCGAACGTCCGGAGCAGGTAGTGCGTATCAATCTGTTGGCAGCAGTGGCCGAAACCGTCACCCATGCGCCCACACCTGTAGCAAAACCTCCCCCACCAGAACCCGTCATCCCGGAACCGCAACCGGAACCACCACCGCAACCTAAGCCAATTCCAGCGCTCAAGCCGGTTCCCATGCCCGAGATACAAGAGCTGCCAGAAAAACAAGAGCCTGAAATAGAGCCAGAGCCGGAATTCACGCCCGTACAGAAACCCGTGCCACCGCCGGACGCTGTGGCCACTGCCCGCTATGAACAATTGCTCGTCGCCTGGTTGGAAAAACACAAGCAATATCCGCGCCGCGCCAAACGGTTGCGCATTGAAGGTGAGGGCCGTTTGCGTATCCTCATCAACAGCAAGGGGCAATTACAAAATGTCACTCTGGATCAAACCACCGGTAACAGGCTGCTGGACAAGGCCGCATTGCAGATGGTGCATCGTGCTGATCCTTTTCCGCCAATGCCGGAGAGTGATGCGCGGCATGAGCTGGAATTTATTGTGCCTGTGGTGTTTGCATTGCGTTAAGCCGGATATCAAAACACTGTCCCGTTAACTCCCTCTCCCTTCGGAGGGTGTCGCAAAAGTCTTTGGTTCCTTCTCCTCCGGGAGAGGGAATACTTGGGACAATCGTGTCGCATGATGTCATGTCTTCAAGGGTTTCAATATCAAAAATAAAAACTTGACATGGAGTTGGCTCCAGGGTGTAGGCTGTGTATGATTTCATAAAATAACCAGGAAAATATGAAGTGTCTTCAAACGTGTGGATTGGTTACAGGCTTTCTGTTTTTCATTAGCAGTGGTTCTGTTTTCGCCCACGACCCTGTTTTTAGTCCGGGGCCGCATGTGCTGTTCAAAGAGGGTATTGAAGTCCTCGTAGCGACCGATCGTGAGAAGGCAGGGCAAGAGAAAAATAGCGGGTTGAATCTTAATCTGGTCTATGGCCTGACCAGTGACTGGGCCGCAGGCATCGAACTACCTTATCGCAGTGCAGACAATGGTCTTGATAAGAGCAATGGAATTGGCGATACGCGTTTGTTTACGAAATACCGTTTTTGGCGTAATGATAGCCTTGGTGTACAAGAGTCAGCCGCTGTGTTGCTGAAGGTCATGCTGGATAATGGTGATGACACGAGCAATCCGTCGCTCGGTACAGGTACGACCGATACGCTGCTGGGATTTGCCTATGGTTATGAAAGTCTTAAATGGTATCGCTGGACCAGCCTGCGTTATCGGCGTAACGGTGAAAACGCTGCCGGTCTGCGTCGGGGTGACAAATGGCTGCTTGATTTTGTTGTGGGGATTCGTCCTAAACTGCCAATCTACCTTAAAGCGGATACTGTGTTGATACTGGAGCTCAACGGTGAACAGGGACAACGTGCAGAGTTGAATGGTATGGCGCTGGCTAATACAGGGGGAACCGAATGGTTTCTCTCGCCCGGTGTTTTCTGGACCCTGCGTAATTTTGCTGTTAAGGCAGGCATACAGTTTCCGATTGCCAGCAACCTGAATGGCAGGCAACCCGAATCTGATTACCGCGCTAAACTGGAACTGGAATGGCACTTATAGACATGCCTCTATTGCGAACAAGAAGGAGAATGACGATGAAAGGGATGATCTTATTGGCGAGTATGTTATGGATATGGAGCGCCACGGCTTTTGCTGTCGGGATTCAATATAACCTGCGCGTAGATGGTCTTTCCTGTCCCTTCTGTGCCTATGGTATTGAAAAAAAACTGACACGATCCGAAGGTGTTGAGTCTGTCATCATTGATCTTGAGAAAGGCTTGGTGATTGTGAAAGTCAAGGAAGGGATAACCTTTACCGAGGCACATTTCAAAAAATTGGTCGATGATGCCGGTTTTACCTTGAAATCAGTGACTGAGGCCTCGCAATGAGAGAAAAATGTCGGATAAAGGCGTTGTTTTTTCTGATGGCCTTGTCAGCCAGTATGCCGTTATGGGCGGCTCCCGTTACCTTTAATACCGCTCTGCCAGTCAGCAAGGGTGAAGGGGTGGTGCGGGTGCAAGCTAAATATCTTAGCGCAACGGATGATCCCACCTCCATGA
>JAJRUN010000010.1 GCA_024277755.1 Gammaproteobacteria bacterium
ATGTCGGGCGCAAAATAGGTATCAGGAGAAAATAGTCTTGGAACCGCATTGATGACGGAAATAATTACAAATTTCAGACGATTTCTTCTGGAAGCCGTCATACCCAATTTAAGGACATCTGCCGCCAATCGTGAGCCATTAGCCTGGGTTCTGGCGGTCATCATCGGCATTACGGTTGCTTATGCCATCATTGTTTTCAGAACTCTGATCGGCGCCACACAATCCCTGTGGCTCGGCACCATGTCAGAAAAAATTGCCAGCCAGATCGCTGCTCAACCTGTCATGGTGGTCGTATTGGCACCGGTCATCGGTGGTCTGGTAGTCGGTTTGTTTCTGCAGTTTATCTTGCCTGGCCACCGCCCTGAAGGTGTTTCAGATGTTATTGAGGCACGCGCCATAGGCGGTGCAAGAATTCCGTTTTTAAATGGCCTCGGTGTTGCCGTTATGTCCGCTGTATCATTGGGCAGCGGGGCCAGTGCGGGCCGTGAAGGACCAGCCGTTCATCTTGGGGCCACCTTATCAGCAGGCCTTGCTCAATACTTTAAATTCCCTGCCCACATGAAACGCACTCTTCTGGCTTGTGGCGGAGCAGCTGCGGTTTCCGCCTCTTTTAATGCACCGATTGCCGGTGCGCTTTTTGCCATGGAAGTCATTCTCGTTCATCTGTCACCACGCGCTTTTGTACCCATTGTTATCTCAAGTGTGACAGCAACCGTCGTCACCCGGTTTCACCTGGGCAGCTTTCCCGCTTTCATCGTGCCCGATCATCAGATCAACTCATACCTGGAATTTCCAGCCTTCGCCATTTTGGGGTTAACCTGCGGCATTGTTGCCATCTGTTTCCAGTCATCACTGAGTACAGCCGATTGGGTCGCCAATCATATCACCTGTCCCTTATGGATCAGACCGGCCATTGGCGGTTTGATGATTGGGGGACTGGCGGTCTTTTTTCCACAAATCCTCGGCGTCGGGTATGAAGCAACCGATGCCGCCCTCAAGCAACAACTCCCGCTTTTGTTATTGCTTATGCTCATCCCGGCCAAAGCAGTAGCAACAGCTATCACCCTGGCCAGCCGTTTTGGCGGAGGCGTATTCAGTCCCTCTTTATACCTGGGCGCCATGACTGGTGGCGCTTTTGGTGTCATCGCAACGTCATTTTTTCCCGAAATTGCTTCCAATAACGGCCTTTATGCCATTGTCGGCATGGGGGCTGTGGCAGCCGCCATTCTGGGCGCACCCATCTCAACCAGCCTGATTGTGTTTGAACTCACCGGTGGTTATGAAATGACACTGGCAATCCTGCTGACGGTTTCCATTTCCACCGGCCTGATGCAGGCCGTTCACGGGCGTAGCTTCTTTCACTGGCAACTGGGCACAAGGGGTCTGTTTCTCAATCAGGGCCCCCATAAGGAAATCGTTCGCAACCTGCATGTATCAGATTTCATGGAACCGGTATCAGACGATGAAATAATACCCCCATTGCCCAAAGAAGATTCTCAGGTCTGGCTGACAGAATTTGATACGCTGGAGATCGCCCTGCGTGCCTTTGATGACAGCGGCAAATCACAAATCCCCGTGGTTGATGACAAGGACACCACCCGCATTATCGGCTGGGCCCGCCAACTGGCCGCAACTGATGCTTTCAACAGAGCGATGATCGAAGCGAATGTTGAAAAACATAGTTAAACCAGCTCTTGGGTTCTGTTCACATTAGATCCTTATCTGTCATCGTCATTAAAATATCAGCACATGTTTGTATTTCAGGCCCTAAAATACGGTCTTGTGTCAACATCGGCACCCGGGCACGAATAGCCTCGGCAGCGCTTGTGTCCTAAAAGCAAAACCCGGACTATCGCGCAGGACCATTGCCTGGGCTGCCACCAAAGCTTCAACACCCGCCAGAAGACGGAACGCTTGCAGCAATCGTGTCAAATTTCCGATAGAGGTCATTGAAAGAGTTGCCATATCTTCAACCGCATCACTGACCGGAGGAGCACTGAAAGTTGGAGGTTGGGCCGCATTTAAAATTTCTGACAACAAGGCGTTTGCCGTTTTTAGTAAAGGCACCATCCCGGCGGATGCCCCTCCACACCTGCACGCGGTTGAATGTGCATACGCGGTTCAATTGAGGTCTCTCCCCGCCCCTGCATATTCAGGCTTTGCTCAATGATGCTAAGTATTTCAACATCGCCAAGATCAAGCGCCTCAATGTCAAAACGATTTAAAAAATCAATATATACAGCAGGTGTCATTGGGCACTTTTGTACTTACTTCATTTTATCTGAGCAAGTGACTGTGGCTGTTTTGATGAATAAAGTAAAACTCAGGCATATGTTTTTCAAACCCCAAGACAAATTAAGGATCTGCCCCCGGGCCACTGACGTCGAAGAACATGGTTGATTTGGAATAATCGCATGTGGAAAATTTCAAATATAATTGACATTATGATATTGATATGTCACGTATATTCCATCAAGTTAATAGAATACTAATAAGGGGGGTGAAGTTGTGCTTAAACTATTTCAGTTGTTGTTTGTTGTTCTTTTCATTTCGACTGGAGCCGCCACTGTCCAGGCAGTTCCGATAGTTCTGAATGATGTTCAAAATCAAGTATCAGACGGTCAGAACTTCAACTTTTTATTCTCTGGCCTGCCCGCATCTGATGGCACCGGTGGCACACTGGTGCTTCGCGCAGTAGGTGATTATGACGGAGCCGGAAACCAGCTGGAAACCTTGGCCTGGGATGCTGAAGGTCAGATCGGAGCAACAGCAGTCGGTGGCTTTGTAAATGGGGCCGGCGGAGTTGGCGGACCATTCGATATCGTGAATGTTATTGTGCCCCTTAGACAAATAGAATGGCAGAAAACATATACCTTATCGAATACTATACTCACCGCCTTGCTGGCAGATAGTGTGATTAATGTTTTTGTGGACCTTGCCTCTAATGTCGATAACCTCGAAATAGGCAACCTCATCGATATCACGATCAATTATAATGTGGCTGTGGTTCCAATTCCGGCCGCTCTACCTCTTTTCGCCAGCGGCCTTGGCCTGATGGGCTTCTTTGGCTGGCGCAAAAAGCAGAAAGCTAAAGGTATGGCCGCATAGTTTGAAAGACACTTTCTTTCAGTGATGTTTCAGAGCGGCCTCTTGCGGTCGCTCTTGCTGTTTTTGGAAAAACCTGGGTTTGATCATCTGTCCATCCAAATTGAGCCACCGCAAATCGGTTCTGGCTTAAACTGGAGAAAAACACCTGTAACATGACCCTGCTCACCGCCTTAAGATTTCAACGCGGCTTTAATATTGATGCTCAGTTGGCACATATTTGCCAACGGTTAACCGGCAATGGCTTGACGGTTGGTGGTCTCATTCAAAATAACAGCTGCACCGATGAAACAGGCGTCCAGCTCATTGATTTACGGTCACAGGAA
>JAJRUN010000011.1 GCA_024277755.1 Gammaproteobacteria bacterium
TCACGCAGCCCCTGAAGTGCTGCATCCATATCGAATTTGATATTGTCTTTCATGTATCATTCCTCCTGTTACCAGTTTAGAAAAATGACACAGAATTCTGAACACTACCTTTCTAATATCTGTCCCACCGCTGTATTCCCTTAATATCACCTATGTCATTAAAATAATTCAGGAAAGGCGTCTGAGTTGCGGCTTATCTCCAAACGATTGTAGCGGCATGATTCTTCGTGCTGGCATCAAACCTCTGAGCCAGCTAAAATCGGCCTTTTACAATATCCGAGAAAAAGTCCCCCCATGCGTACATCCCAGTTCCTGCTGTCTACCCTGAGAGAAACCCCGTCTGATGCTGAGGTGGTTAGCCACCAATTGATGTTGCGTGCCGGTATGATCCGAAAGCTGGCCACGGGGCTCTATACCTGGTTGCCAATGGGGTTGCGGGTGTTGCGTAAGGTTGAGGCGATTGTTCGTGAAGAGATTAATCGTGCCGGTGGTCAGGAGGTATTGATGCCAGCGGTGCAGCCTGCTGAGTTGTGGCAGGAAACAGGTCGCTGGGATGAAATGGGGGACGAGATGCTACGTCTGCAAGACCGTCATGGGCGTGATTTCTGTTGTGGACCGACCCATGAAGAGGTGATCACTGATCTGATCCGCAATGAAATTCGCAGCTATAAACAGCTGCCAGTGACTTTTTATCAGATTCAGACCAAATTTCGTGACGAGCGCCGGCCACGCTTTGGGGTGATGCGGGCGCGTGAATTTCTGATGAAGGATGGCTATTCCTTTCATGCTGATGATGCTTCTCTTCAAAAAACCTATGAGGTGATGTTTGAGACGTACTCGCGCATTTTCACTCGACTGGGGCTGAAGTTTCGAGCGGTGTTGGCTGATACAGGGGCGATTGGTGGCAGTGCATCGCATGAATTTCATGTCTTGGCTGATTCGGGTGAGGATGCCATTGCCTTTAGTAGTGACAGTGATTATGCCGCCAATGTTGAATTGGCCGAGGCGGTTGCGCCAGCCGGTGAACGTGCCACCGCAACGCTGGAAATGACGGTTGTTGATACGCCAAACCAGTACAGTATCGACGAGGTTTCAGCCTTTCTGAAAATGGGTGCAGACCAGATGGTCAAGACATTGCTAGTTCAGGGTGTTGAGGAAGGGAGTGTGGTGGCTCTGGTGCTGCGTGGTGACCATGAACTGAATGAATTCAAGGCAGGTAAACTCGAACAGGTAGCGGCTCCGCTGACCTTTGCTACACCTGAACAGGTCAAGTCAGTCGCTGGTTGTGAACCCGGTTCGGTTGGTCCGATTGGCTTGAAATGCGCTGTGTTTGTTGATCGCAGTGCCGCCTATCTGACTGATTTTTTTTGTGGTGCGAATGAAGATGGTAAGCACCTGAGCGGTGTTAACTGGGGACGGGACTTGCCAGAGGGAGGTGTTGTTGATATTCGTAACGTGGTTGAGGGTGATGTCAGCCCGGATGGCAAGGGTCTACTCCAGATTAAACGCGGCATTGAGGTTGGCCATATCTTCCAGCTGGGGCGTAAATACAGTCAGGCAATGAAGGCCACTGTGCAGGCTGAAAGCGGTAAGTCTGTGGTGATGACTATGGGTTGCTATGGCATTGGTATTTCTCGCCTGGTGGCTGCGGCCATCGAACAGAATAATGATGCTCGTGGCATTATTTGGCCTGAGGCGATTGCGCCATTCCAGATTGTCTTGTTGCCCTTGAATATGCACAAGTCACAACGGCTGCGCGAGGCGGTGGAAATACTTTATGGTGATATGCAGGCGGCTGGTTTTGATGTGTTGCTGGATGACCGTAAAGAGCGTCCCGGGGTGATGTTTGCTGATATGGAACTGACCGGTATTCCGCACCGGGTGGTGTTCAGCGAAAAGGGTCTGGATAAGGCGGAGGTGGAATACAAGGGCCGTCGTGACAGTGAAAATCAGTACATCCCGCTGGCCCAGATTATTGATTTCCTCAAGGGCCAATTCAACTAGGTCGATAACCAGGCTATGCGTTGGTTAAGAATATTATTGCTGTTTTTGTTGATGGTGCAGCCGTTGCAGGCGGCGGTTCCCGAGCCGCTTGATGACAGGCTGCGAACGCTGCTGCACGATGCCATTGCCAGCAGCGACAGTTTTGCTGATCGTTTTGAGGCCGAGGTGTGGCTGCTGGATATGTCGCAACGCCTGGCAAAGACGCTGCCGGATGACGCAGAGCGGTTAAAGCTACTAAAGGCTATTCATTATGAAGCCAGTCGTGCTGAGTTGCCGCCTGAGTTGGTGTTATCGGTTATTCAGGTGGAGAGTTATTTTGATCGTTGGGCCATTTCCGTGGCAGGAGCACAGGGGTTGATGCAGATTATGCCGTTTTGGCTAAAAGAGATCGGGCATGCCGATGATAATCTGTTTCACGTTCAAACCAATCTGCGCATGGGCTGTACTATTTTGAAATATTACCTTGATATGGAACGCGGTGATCTTATCCGCGCCTTGGGGCGTTACAACGGTAGTTTGGGTAAATTCAAATATCCCAACAAGGTGTTTAAGGCGCTGCGAACACGCTGGTACCGGCAGTAGTCAGTGATTGGTGTTCATGATTTCCTGCCTGGGGTGTCAGCGTGTTTCGAATGAGTTGAGATTTCGATACTCAATCTCTTCGGTCATAACGGCGCTGACCTTGGCGTTGCTTGGGCCTTGCTGTAGCCAGTTGCGCAGTTCATCGATTTTTTCATTCGGGCCACAGGCCACTACTTCAACGCTACCATCAGGCAGATTACGGGCATAACCCTTTACTCCCAAAATACGTGCCTGTTGCTGTGTTGAACCTCGATACCAGACACCTTGCACGCGCCCTGAAATAATAAATCGCTTACAAATATTCATGCTTGTTCCTGAGTATTACCGTTGGTCTTTATGTTTAAGATAGCTGAATTAATGCATATTGCTAATTTATTTTGCCACTTTGGCCGAATGGGCCGATGGTTTAAACTGTAGCCAAATTCAAGTATCAATAACTGGAGGTTTTTTGTGAGCGAGCAATTTCGAATTGAGAAAGACAGTTTGGGTGAAATTCAGGTGCCTGCGGATGCCTGGTATGGCGCCCAGACTGCGCGAGCTGTCATCAACTTTCCTATTAGTGGCCGTCGCCCTGACCCCGATTTTGTGATGGCACATGTGCGCATTAAACGTGCGGCTGCGGTGGCCAATAATCAGCCTGACTGGCTGGATGATGTGCAGACCAAAGCAATCGTTGAGGCCTGTGACAAGATTCTTGCCGGTGAATATCTGGAGCAGTTTGTTGTTGATCGCTTTCAGGCCGGTGCCGGCACCAGTCACAATATGAACAGCAATGAGGTTGTGGCCAATCTGGCCAATGTTGCCTTGGGGGGTGAAAAGGGGGTGTATAGCACAGTCAACCCCAATGATCACGTCAACATGGGGCAGAGCACTAACGACACCATCCCTACCGCTGTGCGTTTGACCGCATTGGTCAAGCTGCCACGCCTGATTGATGCCATCAACCGTATGGCCGAAGAATATGCCCGCATTGGCGCGGCTGAAAAAGATACTGTAAAGAGCGCTCGTACTCACTTGCAGGATGCGGTGCCGACGACACTTGGACGTGAATTTAACGCCTATGCCTGGACGTTGCGTCGGGCAGCCAAGTCGCTGGAGGCCTGTCGTGATCCGTTGTGTCAGCTGGGCCTGGGTGGTAGTGCTGCGGGCACAGGGTTGAATACTTCACCGGATTACGCTCAACGAGTTGCCGAAGAGCTGGCCCGCCTGATGGGTGAGCAGATTCGTCCGGCGGATGATCTGGCGGCACAGATGCAGTCTATGCACGATGTGCAGCGTCTGTCATCGGCCATACGCGATGTCACTTTAGAGTTGACTCGCATCAGTAACGATATGCGTCTGCTGGCCTCAGGGCCGCGCACTGGTCTGGGTGAGATTCAGCTGCCGCCGGTGCAGCCGGGTTCATCAATCATGCCGGGCAAGGTTAATCCGGTGATGTTTGAAATGCTGAATCAGACCTGTTTCCAGGTGCTGGGTCAGGATGCCGCGATTGGCTATATGACTCAGGCCGGTCAACTGGAATTGAATGTGATGATGCCAGCCATGGGCTCAGCCCTGTTTGATGCCATGGACTGGCTCACCAATGCTGTTAACGCCGCTACTGAACGCAATCTGAAAGGCCTGAAAGTTGACCGGAAACGTTGCAAAACGTTTCTCCACGCAAGTGTTGGCCTGGCAACTCTGCTCAATACAGAGATTGGTTATGCCGCTGCAGGTGACGTGGCTAAGGAGTCAGAGAAGAGCGGCCGTCCCGTGCGTGACATTGTTGAGACGCGTGGGCTGATGGCTGGTGACGCCTTCGATGCGCTGGTTTTGAAAGCCGCGCGAGATGGCAAAATTGATTAGTGAAGGCTTTCATTAATCTAATCTGTTATAAAAAAAACCACCGCAAGGTGGTTTTTTTATTTGTTAGAATGCTGTTTTTTTGTGATGTGACTAGGGGGCCAGGATGAATCAAGCAATTGAGGGAACTGCCAGTACAGAGGTTGATTTTGAGGAGTTGGTGGCGCGGACTAAACGTTTAACCAATTTTATGCCTGAGCATGAAGCTGTGTTGCTGAAAGTGGGAGATGCTATCAAACCTCACCTGGGCGCGGTGACAGATGCCTTTTATACCGTGCTGCAAACTATCCCTAAGGCCGAGCCGTTTTTGGAAGGTCGAATTGACATGCTCAGGCAGACTCATCAGCAATGGCTGGAGTCGCTATTCAGTGGCCCCTTTGATGTTGATTATGCCCGCAAGATGTACCACGTTGGCATGGTGCATGTGAAAGTTAAATTGCCGGTGGAGTTTATGCAAGGGGCTGCGTCTTTAATTATGAGTGAACTGATCAAATTGGTGACGCGTATGTGTCGTGAAGATGCCGCAAAACTGGGGCTGATATTGACGGCCATTAATGGCGTCATCGGCTATTCAATATCGGTTATGCAGGAATCCTATCAGGCCTCATCATTGGCTGAAGAGCTGGAAAAGTTTCTCGCCATTACAGGCATGAGTCGGGCCTTATTTAACAACTTGGCGCTTGCCTATAATGCTGACGAATAAGGCCAATAGAAACCCTCATTTTGAGGGGTAGTGTTTATCCTTGCCGTTATCATGTTCAGCGGCATGAGATAAATACAGTGCCAGGCCGATCAGGGCGATGCCGCCGGAAAGGTATAACAGGTCGATTGCTGTATCGAAGCTCATGGCAATGGCATGTTCAAAAAACTTGACGATCAGTATCATCAGAATGACCTTGGCGAGGCGGCTTTTTAGGTCGTCCAGGCTTTCGATCAATAATACGCTGGAAGAGGTTTCTGCCTGTTCGGCCTTTTCTATCTTGCCGATAAAGAGTTCGTACAGACCCAGGGAAAAGATCAGCAGTATGGTGGCAAGCAGGTAACCATCGACAATCCCGACAACGTGGGCGACAGTTGTAGCGCGAAGGCTGGCGCGGGCTTCTTGGCTTAACTCAGGAGAAATATATTCGCCGAGATGGCTGATCATGAAGTAGGCGTCTGCGGTGGCGATATAAAACATTGCCAGGCTGGTGATGAGGCTGGTGATGACGGCTATGATGACAACCAGGCGGCTGTCCCAGAGCAGGGATTGAAACGCTCTTTCCAGGGCTTTCATTTTATATAGTCCACGTTATTGGTGTGGGCATTATAGCCTGATTGTGGGTTCTATGCGCTGGTTTTCCATCGATGCGGGCTGTTGCTCTACGGCACTTTGAAACAAAGGTTGTAGCCGAAGTGCCAAGGCATCATCAATCATACGGTTTGAGTTGGCCAGCGCCTTGCCTAGTGCTTGTTCGAACGGGTCAGGGCTGAGTTGCTCAAGGTTGAGTTGTGGCAGTGTGTGGTTCTGGGCTGCGTAGAGATTCGCCAGTGTCAGCCGGGCGCCATCCTTTGTGAGTGCCCATTGGCCTTCAATGGTTTGATGGATCAGGCCGCTCGCCAGCATGCGTTCGAGGCTGGCTTGGATGTCTGTATTTGCCACCGACTTGGTTTCTGCCAGTTCGCCCTCACTTAACAGCCGGTCGTGCTGCTGTGCCCGCCAGATCAGGGCAATGACTTTGAAGTCATTTAGCAGGCGGGTACTACTAGTAGGTTGCTGAGTGCTATTTCTATGATAAAGACAATAACTTATTTCAGCGCCGAGCATGACTACCATCCAGGATATATATAGCCAGATCAGGAAGATAGGGATGGTAGCCAGTGCGCCATAAATCACTTCATAGGTAGGGAAGGCGGTGATATAGAGGGCAAAGCCTTTCTTGGCTATTTCAAAGAGTAGCGCAGCGACTATTGCGCCAGTGAGTGCGTGCCGCAGTGGCACATAGGTGTTAGGGACAACCGCATACAGCAGGGTGCAGGCAAGCGTAGTCGCTAGAAAGGGCAAAAGCACCAGTAGTTTGGGGGTTAGGCCACTGATCAGGGGGAGTGAGCTTAAGTATGAGGTTAAGGCAATGCTGGCGCCGACGAGGATAGGGCCAAGGGTTAACATGGCCCAATAGACCATGAATTTGGGGATCGGCTTGCGGCTGCTTTTAATATGCCAAATGTCGTTCATGGCTCCCTCGATGGTATTCATCAGCAGCAGAGCCGAGACGATTAAAAAGGCAGTGCCTATGGCGGTGAGCTTTGACGCCTTGCTGGAGAATTCCTCCAGGTAGTGTTGAATCGCGTTACTGGATGTTGGGACAAAATTTTCGAAGACGAAACTCTGGATTTGACTGGCGACAGAGTCAAACATCGGAAAGGCGGCAAATATCGAAAAGATGACGGTGGATAATGGCACCAATGACAGCAGCGTGGTGTAGGTCATGGCTGCTGAGCTGCGCAGACAGCGGTCATCATAAAAAGCTTGGCTGACGGCCTGAATAAAATTAAACAATTGTTTGAGTTTTGTCATTGTCACACGGCCGGTTTGCTGTTTAGCAACCCCGGAGCCTGTCGGGCTTGGGTGGGCATCGCGAGGGAGGGCTATTTTGAGCCCGGTTTTTTGAATATTTGAGGCAAATATTGAGCATATTGCACGAAAATGGGCCAAAATGGATTTTCTGGACTTGTGCCCGTTCTTTGGGCCGTCGATTCATCCTAAGTCTGGTAGACACCTAGCGAAGGCCATATTGATTCAGGTAGGACGAATCCAGCTGTCTGGTCGATGAATCTCCACGCTGTTTTGCAAATTGTATCGCCGTGTTCACGTCCGATATTGATGGTGTTTTATCAATGTTAAGTACCAGACCAGGCGTAATGACATCGGCCGTTTTGATTTGCTTGCTGTTATTTTTTAAAATCAGCGGCCACAGCCATGGGTCGCCATAAACGGCATTTTTAGCAGCAATTTTCCACAAGCTGTCATTTTTGTTGACCACGTAGATGATTGGTTCAGGCGCTGGTGTAGGTTCAGGCTTGGCGGGTTCAGTTTTTTTTTGCTTGATCTGTTCAGTTTCGTGGCTTTGTTTGATCTGCCTGGCTTGTGAAACGATAACAGCCTGTTTTGCTGCTTTACGTGCTGCGATGGCATCTTCCTGTGCCTTTCCAAAGTCACCGGCCTCAAGGTCGTTTTGTGCTTTGCTTAGCAGGTGTTGGGCGCTATCTAATGCGACGGGGGCGTGTGTTTCTGCACCAACGCTTTCGGCGGCCTCTATACTTTGGCGCGCATCGCTCATTTCCTGGGTTGGCGGAGCAGTGGCACAGCCAATGATCAGGCTACAGGAAATGATGTTTATCCCGTATTTGAACACGCGATTTGGGATGTAGGGTTTCACTGTTTGGCAAGACCTTTACTGTTTCACTCAAATGAATGAATAGGCTTATACTTTAAGCTGAAACTAGCATCGCCATGAAAGCCCTGTCAAGGCTGTTGATGTTGTAAATGGTTGCTTACCCTGGAGAAAAAATGTCTGAAATATTGGTGCTTTATTACAGCCGTGATGGCAGTGTTGCGAGGATGGCGCAGTTGATAGCCCGTGGGGTTGAGGAGGTCGCGGGGGTTGAAGCCAGGTTACGTACCGTCGCTAGCGTGTCTACTGTTTGTGATGCCGTTGCCGAGTCGATTCCTGAACAGGGCCCACCTTATGCCAGCCTGGATGACTTAAAAGAATGTGCGGGCCTTGCTCTGGGCAGTCCCGCTTATTTTGGCAATATGGCAGCCCCCTTGAAGCACTTTCTTGATAGCAGTGGTGCACTGTGGTTGTCGGCAGCTCTGAGTGACAAACCGGCGGCGGTGTTTACCTCAAGCGGCAGCCTGCATGGTGGCCAGGAAAGCTGTCTGCTGTCGATGATGCTGCCATTGTTTCATCACGGTATGTTGCTTCTCGGATTGTCCAGTAGCGAAAGTGACCTGAACACCACAACAAGCGGAGGCAGTCCTTATGGTGTTAGTCATTGGGCCGGTGCGGATGGCCGGCGGGAAATCAGTGATGAAGAGGCCCGCCTGTGCCGGGCGCAGGGGCGGCGACTGGCACAGGCGGTAATTCGGCTGGCTTAGGTTGCAGAGATTCTGAAACGACGGCCAAACAGAATCAGGGCTGTTAGCAATAATGTTATTGGATGTAGGCTTCCGCCACCGCCGCCATTAGAGGCGGTGGCACAGTCACCGAAATTGGTTGTGCAGCCGGCCGCAGCATCGACGACGGTGTCTTCGGTGATGTTTAAATTGTTTTGTGAAAAGGCATCGGGCGTACCGCTTGTAACACTCACGGAGGCCTGTATGGTGCCTTCAATCTGTGGTTGCCCGGAGATAAAGACTTCCGCGCGTCCCAGGCCAGCGATGGTGCCCACATCACAGGTCATGGTGTTGACCCCGGGGTTTAGAAAGTTGCAATCAGGTTTTACGCCGCTGGTGGCAGCGCTGGTAACATTGGTAAATTCAAAGGAATTCGGCAGATTTATGGTCATGGTGACAGAGGTCGCCGGGGTGTCTTCATAAAGGTTTGTGACCACGATGATGTAGTTCAGAGGTTGCTGGTTATTTTTGGGTGCTACTGGGTCCGGGGTGTCGGCGATGGTGACTTTGAGATCAACCAGTCCGGTGGCCCGCTGCTCTGTCGCACCATATTCATAGGCACCGACGTCGCAATTATTATCGCGCAGCATAAAACGTTGATCGACCAGCGGGCAAGTATTGTTGGTGCCGCTGTCAATTGCCGGGCTGTCATTGAGCAATGCATTAACCTGACGTGAGGCAAACAAATCGGTTGATTGATTGCCAATAATGACCAGTTCTTCTGGACGATCAGGGTCTTGATCAAGGGCCGCCAAGCCCAGATCAGCGACATCTATTTGATCTCCTTCGATTTCCCTTAGACCGCATGAGTTGTCATCTTCAATGTTAAACCCCTGAGTTTTGATGTCGCTGGTGTAGCCCGTGCTGCCCGCGCAAGGGGGCTCGCTCAGGTTGCTGTCAGGCCCGTTGCCGATAATGGTGTTGCTTAATAGCAGGCTGGGACGGACGCTGCTTGAGGTGAAAAGTGCTATCTGGTTACCGCCAACCTGGCTGTTTTTACTGCAGTCGGCATCGCCGGAAGCGCAGGGTGTTGCTTCGTTATCGTAGATGGTGACGTTTGTCAGGTTCATGTCGCGAGAGCTGAAGATGCCGCCGCCGCTATGGGCACCAGAGTTGTGGCTAATGGTGGAATTGACCATATCCAGACTGCCTCGGCCCAAGCTGTAAATGCCGGCGCCGTTGCCTCGGCTGCCGGGTGTGTTGACGGACTCGGATGTGTTTTCAACGATGGCGGAGTTGTTGATTGACAACGA
>JAJRUN010000012.1 GCA_024277755.1 Gammaproteobacteria bacterium
AACAAACCAGCAGTTTCACTAGCAAGTTGAGTCCGCATTTAATAGCGAAGAATCAACATTTCTTTTGATAAACCGGATATACAATATTTATGAGTTTGGCAAGTGCTTGTTGGGATAGGTATCAAAATGAAGTATTTATCTAGATGTAAAAATTAGGGTAAAGTCATCGAAGGAATCACAATGGCAGAGTATTCAGAAGATAATGCATTGAAAGCCAATGTATTTAAAATTTTTAGTCACATTCATCGAATAGCACATGTAGTTCAATACAACCACGGGGGGGGGTTATCCCTCCATATTCCCCTGTAACACCAGCCTGATCTTCGTGCTGGAAAACACAAAATTTAAACCCGGCAAGGTGTTGTTGGACTTCAAACCCTGCTCAGAACTACTCGGCTAAATTTCAACCAGTGCCTGGGTCAGCGATACTGCTTTGATCAAGGCATACACTTTCTGCCCCGGTTCAAGCATCAAACTGTGCAAAGATTTTCGACTGATGTTTGCCAGCAATGGCACACCCACGTCCAGTTTTATCTGCACTGAATGTTTGTCCGCGTCTGACCCGGCAATCTCCATTACCTTGGCTTCAAGAATATTGAGGATGCTGGTGGCAACCTGTGGTTTTTCCAGGGCAATGCCGACATTGCGCGCCAGTACATGCACACGCAGGGCATGGCCAACATCACAGTCTTGAATCGGCACATACAGCTGGCCACCATTGAAAGTCACGCGGCTCAAACCAAATTCAGGCTCGTGGGCGGCTACCGTTGTTGTCAGTACCGAGCCGGACATATCACCCAGATACTGACTCAATTCCAGTGTTGAACACAGCTCGGTTATGGGGCCATTGGCTATCACCTTGCCATCACGCATCAACACCAGTGTATCGGTAATCTGCAATACCTCTTGCAGCGAATGACTGACATAAACTACCGGAATACTCAGTTCATCATGCAGCTTGCGAATGAATGGCAACACTTCACGTTTGCGAGCAATGTCCAACGAGGCCAGCGGTTCATCCATCAATAACAATTTGGGGCTGGCCAGTAAGGCACGGCCAATCGCTACGCGTTGTTGCTCTCCCAGGGACAGATGTTGCGGTTTGCGATCCAGGAGATGGCTTAGGGCCAGCAGCCCGATGACCTGATTCCAATCCAGACGCCGCTCGCCAACTGGCGTGCGCTTAAAACCAAACTCAAGATTGCCGCGCACAGTCAGGTGATTAAACAGATGCGGCTCTTGAAATACATACCCCAGTGGCCGTTGTTGGGTTGGCAAAAAAACACCTGCACTCTCATCCTGCCAAACGCTGTCAGCCAGCTTAATAAACCCTGTCCGACTCCGTTCCAGCCCTGCCAGACAACGCAACAGTGTTGATTTTCCAGAACCGGAAGGCCCGAACAGGGTCGTCACTCCACGTGCTGGCACATCCAGGTCAACCTTGAGTTCAAAGCCATCATAATGAATGTCCAGGCGGACTTGCAGCCTAGCGTTCATGAACGGGAAAACGTCTGTTAAAAATATAAACCATCATCAACACGATAAAAGTAAACCCCAGCAAGCCAGCAGAAAGCACATGCGCAGCACTGTAATCAAGCACCTCGACATGTTCATAGATGGCGATGGATAACACCTGAGTCTCCCCCGGAATACTGCCCCCCACCATCAGCACCACGCCAAACTCACCCATAGTGTGAGTAAAACCCAACACCGCTGCAGTGATGTAACCCCGCTTCGCCAGCGGTAACATAACGCTGACAAAGGCATCTGTTGTCGACGCACGCAAACAGCAGGCTACCTCAAGTGGTTTACGGCCAATTGCCATAAAGGCATTTTGCAGCGGCTGCACCACAAATGGCAGTGAATATAAAACCGAGGCAATCACCAAACCGCTAAAGCTGAACACTAAAGAAGAACCCGTTAATTCGGACCATGGCCCACCGACAAAGCCATTGGCACCTAACGCGATTAAAAGATAAAACCCCAATACCGTTGGCGGCAAGACCAGGGGCAAGGCAACCACCGCCTCGACAATCGCCGCCCAGCGTGAGCGACTGTGGGCCAGCCACCAGGCCAGTGGCGTCGACAACAACAACAGAATCACCGTCGTAACGGTTGCCAACTGCAAGGTTAACCAAACAGGTGTGAAATCAATGTCTGACATCAGTGATAGCCGTATCTACGCATGATGTTGATGGCGGCATCGCTGCGAATAAATTGTAAAAAATGTTTTGCGGCAAAATTGTCCCGGCCATGTTTCAGCAGTGCGGCCTCTTGCTGTAAAGGCTTGTATAAATTCACAGGTATCCGCCAATAGCCCTGTCTATTTGCTGTATTGGCTGGATTTAACACCTGAGACAATGCCACCAGGCCCAGTTGAGCATTGCCAGTAGCAACAAACTGAAATGCCTGGGCAATGCTCTCACCCTGTACCAGTTTTGGTTTCACTGCCTGCCACAGGCCCAAATTTTTCAGCACCTGTTGTGCTGCCTGGCCATAAGGGGCCGTGCGGGGATTAGCAATGGCAAACCAGCTAAATTCATCGGCAACAATCTGGCTTTCATCCGTCAAGATTGTTTCTGAACTCCAAAGCACGATCTTTCCGGTGGCATAAATAAAACGACTCCCCAACACCAACTTGCCAGCCCGCTCAAGTTTTAACAGATGTGTTTGATCAGCGCTTAAAAACACATCAAAAGGTGCACCATTGATAATCTGGGCATAAAGTTTAGCTGTCGACGCCCCGCTGATCACCAGTTCATGCCCAGACTGTTTTTCAAACAAAGGCGCAAGGGCCTTGACCGTGGCCAGAAAATTGGCAGCAACAGCCACCCGCACCTGCCCTGCCTGGGCAACGGGTAACAGCAACAAAAACAGGAATACGCTTAAAAAGGCCTTCATCAAAAACTCATTGCTTATCCATCTCTAATGATAAAGCCAAACAAGGGCAATACAGAAACAAAAATCAGATCAATTGGCAGATAAACATCAGCGACAAGCTGGCACTTTGCCCGCCAGCACATGATAATCCCCCATCAACACCAGCGGCACAGTATTCAAGGACCTAACGGATGACAACACCAACAAACAATTTGCTCAGCCAGGAATGGACAGCCCTGCACCACGACCACGAACGCCATGACCGTTATGGCCTGCTGATCAAACTAACAGCCGTATTGGTCTGTCTTATTTCACTTGGGCTGGCCATGAGCCTGTGGCTGGCACTGCTGTTTGTCTTGGTCTTGTGGCTGCAAGAAGGCATCTGGCGCACAGTGCAGGCCCGCACCGGCGAGCGGCTGCTGGCAATCGAAAAAATGCTCTCAGACTCAGGCGACCAGCCCGCCATGCAGTTTTATTCAGACTGGGAAGCCTCGCGCCCAGGCGTACTCGGGCTGGTTAAGGAATACCTGCTTAATGCCGTGCGGCCAACGGTGGCCTATCCATACGTAATATTGCTGGTTATTGAAGTAAGTGCAGCCGTGTTCATGTCCTGATTACAAAAAATCGCTGCCAATCAAGCCGCCAGGGAACGTAGAGCGGGACGGAAAAAACACACGACCAGTGACTCTTCCATATATTATTATGTACTATAATCCAAGTAGGGTTTTCGCCTGAGGCGGTATCAGCCAAAGAGATGAAAATGGCACTACAGGCTGTTCTTTTAATATTTTATAGATAAATGAGGCGTTCTGACATGATTAAAAAACACCTATCAACCCTGTATTTCGTTAGTTTATTTCTTGGCTTATCTCTAAACGTTCAGGCCTCTACATTGCTGCTCGATGGCGGTGCATCGAACCTTGGCCCAGGTGATCCCCTTAACCTTTCAGTGGGTGTACAACACAATGAAGCCCCCACCAATGTCGATGTTTATCTGGCCCTGGTGATGCCTGAGGGCAGCATTTTGTTCTTCTCCTTAACTGAAGAACCAGGGATTTTAAACAGCCACGTTGGCGACGCCTCGCCAGAAAACTGGACACCACTGCTCACCAATTTAGAATTAACAACCGGCATGGATACGGGCCTCATCCCCATTTTCAATTACACCTTGGCTGGCACCGAGCCAAGTGGTGACTACCAATGGTTATTAGCAACAACACCTGTCGGAAACCGTGAACTAATAGATATCACCAGCTACTCATTCAAGGTAAGCAGCAGAAATATCTCTAACCTGCAAGGCACCTGGAGTGGCAGCTGGACAAATGACACCTTTGGTTCCACAGGCGCAGCCTCGCTCAGCATCGAGAATAACCAGGCACCGGGATCTATAAAACTAACCATTGACCTGGATGGCTTTGTCGGAGGCTTGCTCGATCCCGACCCGGAAGCCCTTATTTCCACCATCAGCAACAATGGTGACATAAACTATTCGGGGCAAATTGACCTGCTGGGGCCTTTAACATTTACTCTGGGCAACGATGGCCAGATCACCATCAATGCCAACAACATTGATGTCAGCGGTTTTGACAGCTTTACCGCAACAGGCACGCTCAGCGAAAGCCAGCTTAATCTGAATTATACCGTCACCTTCTCAGGTGGCAGCACGGCAACCGGCACAGTAACAGGGAGTAAATAAGAACCTGACCCGTTCGCAACGACTCATGAGCACCGCGTTTCTATTCCCAGGACTGAATGCTTTAAAGAGACGCAAGGACAGAGTGCGTTTTTTATCAAACCCTGGCGTATGCGAGCAGTTGCATAAGTCCAGCGTTTTTTTGCGTGAACGATACGGATTAAAAGTCGACGCCCTTGCATTCCTGGCGCAACCGGAAGAACGCCTCTATAACAATGACAACCTGGCCATTACCGCTGTATTCAATACTTCTATTCAGGTTGCCATCAGTCAACAGCTAAAATACATCCTCACCGCCCCTGTTTGTGTCATGGGCTATTCTCAGGGCGATATTGCCCGCTCAGTATATGCCAACATGATTGATATGGAACAAGCGATCGAATACATCTATGAATTTTTCCAGGCGGTCAACATTGATCTGGCCTATGGTGAAAATATCGGCATTCGAACACAAAAACCCAACGCCTTTACTGCTGAAGATATCCAATGGTTTTCAGCCATTGATGTGCAGGTCTCACGGTTTACGCCCCATTATTTGATCTGCAGCGTAGAGCCGCATCAGCTGGCATTGATCCGCAAACAAGCCCAACAAAAAAACTGGCAAATCAAACAATCCGTTTTTAAATACCCGGTGCATTCAAAACTGCTCCAGCCAGCAATAGAGCATATACTGACGGGCTCTGTAAGCCAGATGATAAACTTCAAGTCCCCTGCACTGCCCGTATATTCCAGCATTCTTAACAAACCCATATACAAGATAAACGAACTGATACAAGAAACCCGAATTGGACTCTACTCACCAGTCAATTGGCTGCAAGCAGTGTATGCCATCGTCGACAAATATCAGGTAAGTACCATTGTGAATATAGGCCCTTGCCGTAGTATTTCTTTATTGATGCGTGAGACCCCGATTAAACTCAAAGTCATTGAGTCAGACAAACTATTGGCAGATATTTGAGTTTGAACAAAACAGGTTATTAGATTCCAGCACTCAAAAAATAAAGTCGACAACGCCCCTGACACAAGCAGCCTTTTACTAATCATTGCGCAAAAGATTTAACTTGATCAGCTGCGACATCATGTATGACATTAATTTTGCCATCGGGCCAGACAATTTTAAGTTCATCAACACTCGTGGCATTTGCCAAACCAAAGTGTGCATCAACAGGATTTTGTGATTCAAAGTTACTGCCAACACGCAGTTCTCGCATTTGCGTTATCCCATTTGAGGTGACATAAACACGTGCGCCAATTGCTTCGGTATTAGGTGGCTTGCCTTTTAGACTGACACCGAGGTAATGCAGCTTATTGCCACCATCGTTGCGGTATAGCCGTGGTGCGGCACCAAAATTGGCAATAAAAATATCGAGGTCACCATCACGGTCGTAATCGAAACAGGAAACACCGCGCCCTTGACTGGTATCATCAAGACCTAGTGCTTGCGCCTGGTCTGTAAATGTTCCATCACCATTGGAAATAAACATCAACACGGGGTCATCTAAAAATGTCGATATATCTCTAGAATCAGACTCATCCCGTAAAAACCCGTTCACATGAAAAATATCAAGATGGCCATCATTATTAAAATCTGCAAAACAGCTGCCCCACCCCCAATGCCCCTTTCGAACACCAGCGAATTCAGTGACGTCCTCAAATGAACCGTCGCCTTTATTTCGATACAGTCTGTTTCCTGAGCTGGCCCAGGTGTTTTGGGTGTTAGGATCGGCTTGAACCGTATCCCAAATACTGGTCACAAACCAATCAAGGTCGCCATCATTATCATAATCGCCTACCGCGGCTCCCATCCCATTTTCATCTGTGATGACGGCAGGATCAGTGGCATCCTTGAATGTGCCATCTCTATTGTTTATAAACAGCCTTGTATGTTTGAAATCCGCGGCGATAAGTAAATCTGGCCAGCCATCACTGTTTACATCGGCAAAGTTTGCTGTGAAATCAGAAAAAATCAAGTTACCAAGACCTGCTTTAAGACTCGCATCTTTGAAACCACCCTTACCGTCATTATCAAAAAGATAATTCCTGTCAAAGTTATGACTAAGACTCCAGTGCGATACATAAAGGTCAAGATCACCATCGCGATCGTAGTCGCCAAAAGTCGCGCTAAAACTATTATTCAGATCCGCAATACCGTACTCCGGCGTAATATCTTCAAATGTTCCATCACCACGATTCTTAAATAGTTTCGGTGTGGTCTTGCCGGCACCACCGACAAACAGGTCAAGATAGCCATCACCTGTAAAGTCAGCAAAGGTAGGCCCCGATGAAATAGCGCCTTCATTAGAAACCAGTCGAGCCTTCACACTCACCTCTTCAAAAGAACCGTCACCCAGATTACGAAACAGTAAGTTTGGCCCAATATCACCTCGTACAACATAAAGGTCAACCCAGCCATCTTTGTCATAATCACCAACCGCAACGCCTCCAGATATGTGTAACTTCCGGGTCTCAAGGTCACCCCTTATTTGAACTGTAATACCATGCTGATAATTAAAACCAGCCTGCTTGGTCACATCGGAAAATTGCCACGTGGCAGTAGCAACATGCTGGCTATTCATCAGTAACAGTACTAATAACAAAGCAAGTTGTTTCATAAGTGCCCCGAAAAATATTGTTCGGCCAAATCGAATGCATCATTGCCCACCTTGATGCCAATCAAACGGCCAGGGTAATCATCAGCAGGCGGATGTATGCCTCCCCAGATACGGGAGAGACTGCATTGGTCAGATGCATCTCGATAAGTGGCCCACTGCAAAACCAAATCTACACTTGGTCCCTTTTCAAAGACCAGAAATTCATCCTTCTTGGCAAAAAACTCACCCATCCCACCAGGAAAAAAAGGATCACCGGTTAATTTTGTCAACACCTCTGCCGCAGCACGCGAGTAGGTTGAATGCCCCGATACATAACCTGCAAATGGCGGTGTCACAAATGAGGGGCGCTGATATGG
The DNA here is from genome assembly GCA_024277755.1 of Gammaproteobacteria bacterium. Taxonomy (GTDB): domain Bacteria; phylum Pseudomonadota; class Gammaproteobacteria; order Tenderiales; family Tenderiaceae; genus Tenderia. The sequence continues at coordinate 7,542 of JAJRUN010000012.1, forward strand.
CCACCAGTTTTCCGCGAGAATCCAACCAACCCCTGCCACATCATCTTTCGGGTCTTTGACCCAGCTAGGGCCACGCCATGTATACAGCTTGACCTTGTTAAGGTTTTCGTTATTCGCCCCCACAAGTGGATCACCTTCTGTCACCAGCTCAATCAGGCCCGGCTGCAGTGGAATACCACCCAACGAGTAGTTCGGCTGATCAGGTGCGCTGCTCTGGCCGCGATCAGCCATTGAACGAATGGCTGAAATCGGGCGAATATAATCGTACCAGCCCTTGATACCCCAAGCGGAAATCGCTGCATCATGTACAGCACCACCCAATGCAAAATAGGCCTTTACATCCCATTCAAGTTTATCTAATTGAGGGCCTTTACCCCGAAACTTTTTGACCAGTTCAGGCTGATCATTTACATAATTCAAAATAACAAACCAGTGCCCCGGTGGTGTTTCCGAATCAGGACCATCTGCCCAGAACTCTGCCAACACACGGCCATAGTCGCCACGCGGAACTATATTTGGTTTATACGCTTGTCCGGTGCGCGGGTTTACTGGCCGTCCTTTGCCCGGGTCACCCCCTCTCTTCACGTTATAAAACTCTTTTGCCTCATCATATGAGGTTGGTAAATCCTGCACATTACCCATGGCACCAGGCGAAATATCCCACATCACCCCATCGCCAGGATCCAAGTGTGAAGCCCATATGGAAACCAGCGAGAAATTCCATTTATATTCATCCGAACTGGCAGCCCCTGCATTCAAATCTAACAGTGGTGGTGCACCGGGGTCATGATAAACCCAGTAATCAAACCCTTTGCGTTTAAAAATCTTTGCGTCTTTCTTTTTCAAAGCAAATGGCGTGACCCCTCCCCATTCCGGGCCAATAAACTCTGCTGCACCGCTTGGGAATTCATGCCCAGATTGATCAATGTATTTATTTAGTGCCAGCGGTTGCCAGCGGTTGGGGTCTTTCAACCCTGGGTTACCCGGAAATCTGGGCGCCAGGTATGGATTGACTGGCCGATAAGCTTGCGGAACATAAGCGTATTTTTCATTCGCACCATCTTGCAAACCAAAGCGAATCATACAATCTGCAATATAATTGCCCAATGCAGCAGCAGAACCATTGGAATAGTCTGTTGATGTAAATGCAGCGTCATAGCCAAATTCGGAAAGGAAGTGATCAAATGCAGATTGTGGATTGTTTATGCCTGGCAATCGTTTGAAACGATGTGACAAAAGGCGAAATGCCGCATAACTGATAGTCTTTTTACGTAGCTCTTTTTTGTTGTTACCTGTCACAGGAAAGCTCGCGCTATCAAAAGGGCAAGTAAAACCGTCTAGAGTTTTACCCAGCAGATAAGTGCCGGCAACATCATCATATGCAGCCCAAGCATCATACATAACGACCGACGCATGAAATAAATTACGGGCATGCACCGTCGGTCGTGCATAATCAGTTCGAATTGCAGTGAGCAGGGCTTCATTCCATAAGCGGGCGACAGAACGTTCTTCATTGCCCGTGCTCGCTTCAGATGCCGCAGCAACCGCACTGAATAGTATCGCCAATGACACGACACCTATAAACGCTCGCGACAAGCCCATCATTTTATCTAAAAATAGACTCATGTTAGTCCTGTGTATTATGTTTTTTGAGAAGCCCAAAGGTAATTCATCGATCTAAAAACATAAAAATACAGGCAAACCATAATCTCCACAACAAATCCGGGCACGATTATCGGTGAAAGCAATTAAATTAATGTCTAAGTCAAAGGCGCGGCAGCAAATTGTCTTTGACGCCAAATACTGAATGTGAATTGTTAGACAAATAAACCATTTATCGAGAAAGGATAAATGGTAGGCGCGAGTGGATTCGAACCACCGACCCCCACCATGTCAAGGTGGTGCTCTAACCAACTGAGCTACGCGCCTAAAGAGGGCGTGACTATACCGAGACTATTTCGAAAATGCAACACCAAGCCTTGTCCAATATGAAATGAGTCTGAACCTGGGGCGTATTTCTAACTTGAAATGAGTCTCAAATCGTCCAAATTGTTCATAATCCACCTGATGAGAACAATTATGACAATAAAGAATTTAGACACGATTGAGGCGATTGAAGCCTTTCTTCAGGGCAGCCAACCTGTCGCCTTTTCTATTTTAGGCAATAAAACTGAGTGCTACAATTTCATACGAAAAACGCTGGTAAAAATCGACTACATGAGCCTGTCGAAAAGAGACAAAGGTGTTGTCATTCGATACCTATTGAAATACTCACGCCATCAACTGACGCGACTGATTAAAAAGCACACCAACCGCAACACCGGCAAAATAAACTGGACCGATACTGCCACTCATGTGCCTGCTATGTAGTGGTCAAGTAATTTTGGCCACAGAGTTATATTCAACCCAGTATTTTTCCTCAGCTACATTTGGTGTCATCCCTGCGTTATGAGTGTGAGGTCGAACTTGGCTGTAATAGCCAATGATGTAATCAATAATTGACGCTTTAGCCTCAGCAAATGACGCATAGCCTATTTGTGGTGTCCATTCTGACTTCAAGTTTCTAAAAAAACGCTCCATTGGTGCATTATCCCAACAATTATCCCGATGACTCATGCTTTGTTTAATTTGATAGCGCCATAGACATTGCCGAAACTTTCGGCTTGTATAGTGACAGCCTTGGTCTGAATGAAACATGATATTGTTTGGTCGGCCTCTTGATTCAAATGCCATGCTAAGGGCATCACAGGTTCGCTGGCTATCGGGCGTGAGTGACATTGCCCAGCCAATAGGTTTGCGTGAAAAAAGATCCATTACAATCGCTAAATATCCCCAGCGCTTGCCTGTCCAGATATAGGTCACACCACCACACCAAGCCTGATTCGGAGCCGCTACATCAAATTTCCTTACCAGGTGATTGGGGATCTCAATATGAGGCTGATCAGCCTTTTTATAGGCGTGTTTAGGTTGCTGACAGCTCACTAGATCACTCTATTTCATCAGGCGCCCAGCACGATACCGGCTAAGGGGTGAACCTCGATCTGTGGCTATGCAGGCAATGGTTCTAGCGCCAGCAGAACCATTGCTCTCATTAAAGATGCTTTTGACCACGGCTATCTCTTTCAGCCGCTCCGGCTGAATGCTATTAGAACGTTTAAGCCAGTATTTATAGCTGCTTCGATGAACATTACCAATAAGAACATACGAAGAACGGAGTGAGGTTGGCCCATGGACGGGGCAACTCTTTAACGAGTACTGGAGACACCCTTGAATTATGCGACATAATGTATAATTTTGCTCATGAATATTGATAGACGAAAACTTAGCAGAGAAGCACTTTAAAATATTCGCATTAAAACGGTGCAGCGAGTTAAAGAAGGGGAAAGCCCAGAAGCAGTTAGCGATTTGTTGGGTTTTCACCAATCCTGTATTTATCGCTGGATAGCCCAGTATCGAGAAGGTGGATATGAAGCGCTG
>JAJRUN010000013.1 GCA_024277755.1 Gammaproteobacteria bacterium
ACTGCCTGAAATAGAAAGCGCTGGCGACGCCTCTGCCAACGACAACGAAAGACCCGATGAGTTTTCATACCCCATCTCTCCCGCGCCACTCGCCAACAAGTCCAGTTTGTAGACGGGCTCAATCTTAGACCCGGATAAAGGGGGGAGATTGGAATCTTCTCCAATCTCCCCCCAGGCAACAACCGGCAACAATAAAAAGCCAATCATGACCCTGGATACCAGGGCCATCGAACACCTACCCATCACTTACCCTCATTTGCCGACTTTGAAAAAACGCCATAAAGCGCCGGAATAACAAACAGCGTCAGCAGGGTTGAAGAAACCAAGCCCCCCACCACCACGGTTGCCAACGGTCGCTGTACTTCCGAGCCCACCCCGGTTGACAGCAACATGGGGATCAGCCCCAGTGCAGCAATGGAGGCAGTCATCAGCACAGGGCGCAAACGTGATAATGCGCCCTCAAATACTGCTGTTGCCGCATCACCGCCTCCCGCCAGCCGCTGATTGATCGAGTTGACCATCACCACACCGTTGAGTACGGCAACACCAAACAAGGCGATAAAACCAATCGACCCTGGCACCGACAAATATTGACCAGAGATAAACAACGCGGCAATACCGCCAATCAGTGCCAGTGGTACATTCAGCATAATCAGCGCCGCCTGACCCACCGAATGGAAGGCAAAATAAAGCAGCAGAAAGATCAACCCCAGGGAGAGCGGCACAACGATCATCAGCTTGGCCTGGGCCCGTTGCTGATTTTCGAACTGGCCGCCGTAGACAACGGTGTAACCCGGCGGCAGATCAATCTCGCTGCCAATGCGCTGTTGCAGCTCAGCCACCAGCCCCCCCATGTCACGTCCTTCAACATTGGTCTGAATCACCACCCGACGCTGTACATCATCACGTCGAATCTGCGGTGGGCCCGACTCGATGGCTACTTGAGCCACGTCTCCCAGCTTCACCCAGGCACCGTTGGGCGCTTGCAGGATCAGACTGCGGATTGCCTCAACGCTGTTACGATGATTTTCGGCCAGACGCACATAGATATCGTAACGTTCATTGCCTTTAATCACCTGCCCGGCTTCACGGCCGCCAATAGCATCAGAGACCAGATCCATCACCTGAGCCACCGGAATACCGTAACGCGCCAGGGCATCACGGTCGGGCCGCACCGCCAGCTGCGCTTCGCCGCCGATCTGTTCCATCTCAACGCCACGGGTGCCGTCAACCTTACGCACCAGTGCTTCAATCTCTTTACCGGTTTTGGCCAGTTGATCGAGATCAGCACCAAACAGCTTGATGGCCAGTTGCGCCTTCACGCCGGACAGCAGTTCATCCACACGGGTGGCAATCGGCTGTGAGAAAGAGAACAGTAGACCGGGGGGAACCGACATCTTCTCTTCCATCAGCTTTTGCAGTGCTTTGCGGTTGGATGCTGAGGTCCACTCATTGACCGGTTTCAGACCGATATAGATCTCAACATTAGAGACCGGCTCCGGATCACCACCAATCTCAGCGCGACCAATACGACTGGAGACATAAAGCACCTCTGGGAAGGTCATTAACTGCTCTTCCAGCTTATGCGCCACTTTGAGCGAGGTATCGAGGCTGGATGACGGTGCCAGTGTGATGCGCACATTGATGGTGCCCTCCTCCAGCTCCGGCACAAACTCAGTACCCAAAAATGGCACCAGTGCCAGCGAACCCACAAACAATGCCAGCGCACTACCCACCACAACGGCACGCATCTTCAACGCGCCTCCCAGTGCCTTGCGATAGAGTTTGTCCAGCGGCTTCATAATGAAGCTCTCTTTCTCTTTAATGCCGGTTTTAAACATATAAGTGGCCAAGGCAGGCACCACCACCAACGCAACCAACAGCGAGGCCATCATCGCCAAAACGATAGAGATAGCCATGGGCTGGAACAACTTGCCCTCCACCCCTTCAAGACTGAACAGCGGTGCAAAAACAATGATAATAATCATCACTGCATAAAACACCGGCCGCCCCACTTCTCGCGCTGCTTCCTGGATACGCAAAGCCATGCCATGAGAATCGTGGGCCGCATCATAAGGGTGTGCCTCACCTGACGCCACCTGCTGCGCCTGCTTGTGATGCCGGGCATCAGGCTTGGTGAGATGACTGAATATGTGTTCCATCATCACCACCGAACCGTCCACCATCATGCCGATGGCGATGGTCAGCCCCCCCAGTGACATCAGATTGGCCGACACACCCCACAGCGCCATCACCATCAGTGCCAGCAGAATCGAGATTGGCACCGAGATCAACACCAGGAAGGTGGCACGCACATTAAGCAGAAATAACATCAAAATGATAACGATCAGCACAAATGCCTCAATTAATGCTTTGCTCACCGTACCGACGGCTTTATCTACCAGGTCTGATTGATCATAAACTGCTTCAATCGTCACACCATCAGGCAGAGCCATCTGAATCGCAGGAATGCGATCTTTAATGCTGTCGATGGTTGCCTTGGTATTGGCCCCCATGCGTTTGAGTACTACGCCAGCTACCACCTCACCCAGAGGCTCTGGATTACCGTTGGCATCACGCCGGGTCATAGTCACCGCACCCTGACGAATCTCGGGGCCAAACCCCACCTTCGCCACATCACTGACGCGTACCGGCACGCCGTCCACATCCATCAGCGGAATATTACCGATATCGCGCAGTCCTTCATCGCCACTGCGCAGCCAGCCCACGCCACGAATCACCAACTGCTCTTCGCCGCGATCCATATACCAACCACCGGCATTACGGTTATTGGCTTCAATGGCCTCAGCCACATCATCGCTGGAAAGCCCATAAGCAAGCAGCCGCTGGGGTTCGAGTTGCACCTGATACTGGCGCACTTCACCACCAAAAGAGAGCACTTCGGTGACACCGGAAACAGGCATCAACAACAACTTCACCACCCAGTCATTAAGACTGCGCAGGGCGATGGCATCGTACTTTGAGCCTTCTTCAGCCAGCAGGATGTACTGAAACACCTGCCCCAGACCGGAGGTGTTCGGCCCCATGCCCGGGGTGCCGATACCGTCAGGAATCTGTTCTTTGGCCGCCTGCAAACGTTCGAAAACAAGCTGGCGGGCAAAGTAGATATCGGTGCCCTCAGTAAAGACCACCGTAATCACCGACAGACCGGTTTTAGAGATAGAACGCACCTCCTCCACATCCGGCAGCGCATACATCACCGCCTCGATAGGAAAGGTAATCAGTTGTTCCACCTCTTCAGCGGCAAGGCCCTGGGCCTCGGTGTTGATTTGCACCTGAACATTAGTGACATCAGGAAAGGCATCAAGGTTAAGCTTGGGCAGCACTAACGCGCCAGCGACGATAGTCGCAAGCAGTGCCAGCACCACCAGCAGGCGGTTCTCGATCCCGGCGTCGATTATTTTATTCAACATGGCAACAGCCTCTTAGTGGTTGTGTACAGAAAAACCGCTCTTGGCGATTTCAGACTGAACAAAAAACGCGCCCTTGCTGACAATGGTGGTGCCTTCGGCAATCCCATCAATCAGCATCTGGTCACCCACTGTCCGCAGGACGTCCACTTCTTTCGGCTCAAAACGCCCCGGAGCAACTTCCACCATCACCTGCCAGTCACCATCGGCCCCTCTCAACACGGCAGCCAAAGGCACAACGATACCCTGCAGTTTTTCTCGGCCTTCAATCACTGCCGTAACGAACTGGCCTGGATGAAGCTCATCATTGCGATTCTCAACTTCGATATGCACCGCCAATGTGCGCGTACTTTCATCCAGGGTATGGCGGGCCTGGGCCACCTTGCCACTCAACCAATGTTTGCCAACCTGCACCCGGGCTGGTGAACCCAAGGCAATACGGGCGGCATCTTCAGGCGTCAGACGCGCCTCAACCCAAAGCAATGATTCATCACTGATGGTCATCAAAACATGACCCGGCTCAATCAACTCACCCACCACAAAATCATCGCTGATGACGGTGCCCGTTTGAAACGAGAGCAGGTGAAACTCACCCGTGGCACGGCTGGCATCTCCTGTTTTCATCAAAGATTCGATCTGTCTTTTAGTCATGCCATAAGCACTAACCTTGGCGTAGGCCTGTTGATAGGCAATTTGAGCTGCCACAAAACGCTTCTCAGAAACCACTTTACGCCCCAGTTTTTTGACACGACGCAACTCCACATTGGCCCCCATCAACACCCCTTGCGCTTCAGCCATCTCGACGCTGGAGAGCGTGACCAAACGCTGCCCTTTTTTAACCTGATCACCAAGATGGGCATGTCGTTTCATCACCTGCGCTGGCGTGCGTGGTGTTACTTTGGTGGTGCGATAGGCATTGAGTATGGCCTCACCAGGGGCTGTGATTGCATCACCGAGTGCCTGGCGTTTAACGGCCATTGTTTCAATCCCGGCCATGCTGCGCTGGGCATCGCTTAATTCAGCATCGCTGGCTGCTTCGCCATGACCATCACCACCTTCATCATGACCACCGCCGTGATCATCATGGCCCTTTTCTTCATGGTCACCACCTTCATCGCCATGCCCCTCCCCGTCATGGTCATCATGCCCATCCACTGAGATCTCTATCCCGGAGAAATCGTCCATGCCATCGCCTTCATCATGGCCGTGACCTTTTTCAGCGAACACAGAACCAGGCATGGCAAGGCTTAACAACATCAATAAAATCAGTTTGTTTTTCATTTTCTATTCTCCAGAATTCTTGGTTTGTGTGGTGGCTGGCACAATGTCTAACCACTGCTCAACCTGGGCCGAGGCATCCAGCCAGGCAATTGCTGCCTGCCAGACCTCCCCCATCAGCACCGTCGCTGCTGCCTGGGTATCAATATTTTGTTTGGCTTGAATCAGATAGTCGGTGGCGGTCAACTCTCCCGCCTGCCAAAGCTGCCCCAACAATTCCATCTGTTCACGGTGGGCCTGTTGACCTGTGGCAAGCCAGGCACTCCAGGCACGCGCAGTGCTTTGGAATCGCCCCAGGCTGCCATCAAGACGGGCCTTGGCGCGACGATAGGCATCGCGATAAATCAGCTCTTCACCAATGGCGTCATGAGAAGCGGCAAGCACTTCGGCCTTAAAGTTATTGCGCACAAACAGGGGGATTTCCAGACTCAGTCCCAGCAGGTTTTCAGAGCCATCACGACCGGCACGGATACCGACGGTGGGAGCAGCTCGCCCTTCACGCTCAACCAAACGGATCCGGGCCTTGGCCGCTTCCATGCGACTACGCAGTACGGAGAGTGACGGCAGAGATTGAAGCAGGTCGGAATCAACCTGCTGCGGTGGCGGAGCCAGTTCAGCAGGCAACAGTGGCCAGTGAGCAAGCTCTACACCAAGAACAAACCCCGTGGCAGCCTGCAATGCCGCCTCAGCCTCAGCCAGCTCACTTTCGCTTGCCGCCTGTTGCATCAACGCTTCGCTATAGGTGACCTGGGCCAAGGTACCCGCTAATGCCCCCATATCACCAGCGGCCTGACGCTGTTTCACCGTGTCAATAAATCCCTGCATCAATTGGCTGCGACGAAGTGCCAGCGCCTGCATTTCCCGTGCAGTGAAATATTGTGTCAAGGCCGTCAAGGCCTCCACCACGACACCCTGGCGGGTCTCACGCAAAGCAGCCAATGCCGCCTGAACTTCCTGATCGGCAATGCGAACCTGAGCCACTCGTTTATCGCTCCAATCCAGCGTCTGACTAAAACCAATCGTGGTTGTGTTGATATCCGTACGTTCGGCATCCAATGCCAGCTCAGGATTGTAAAGCGGACGATCCGCACCCTCGGCCCGTGCCAGTGCGGCGTCAACAGCCGCTTGAGCCCCCTGCATAACCGGGCTTTCCATCCACACCTGCTGGACAAATGCCTGCAATGACGAATCAACTGTTCGCCCCGCATCAGTGCTAATCAATAATGAAATCTCTTTGTTCTCAGGGGGGGTAACCGCCCACGCGGGCAACATCAGACTGGCCAGGACGCCCGTCAACAAACACTTTTTAAAAAACATTAACTAAATCCTTCATGTGCTGAAGAGAAAAACACCACGTATTACGCTACGCGGCAGGCACAAAAAAACAGCAGGAGAATTTAGACGATGGGAGGTCTTAGGAGGGGAGCAATATAAAGGTGAGTTGGCACTTGGGACAGTCCAACAAAGCCGCCATGATGGCTGGCCACAAACGGTGTGGTCTGGCTAAAGATAAGACCCAGCATGTGGGCTGCGCCATGGCAAAAATGATCGTTAAAACACTGATCGCCATCAAAATGATCGGACTCGGTTTCCGTCAGCAAGTCAATCACGGTTGAGTCATGCCCCAACATTGCCTCTGGATGACGATCCAAGGCAAAGGCCAGCCCTGTACTCAGGTTGACAAACAGCAGTAGGCAGATCAAAAACTTCTTCATAGGGGCGCTAATTTAGGTGAATCTCTGTCTCATTGTCAACATTTAAATAACAAAACCGCAATGGTTTTAGTTTTCTAACGAGTACGAACGTTATCAGCACGCTAAGTTCCGTCTTTACAACAAAAAGCCTTGCCTTACACAGTGGATACGAAGGCTAAGCGGGCCTGAGACACCTATATCGCTATTCGCTTGGCTATCCTGTCGCACCGTATCTGTTTAAAACAGCTAACACCGTTCACCCTTCGGCCGATAAAATGGATTGTATTGACAACGAAAAACTCAGAAAATCGATATTAAATGTTTATCACAACCAATAAAGACGGAGCGTTGCCATGAGCCAGCTCCCCATTGTTTCATGGGTGGCAGGCATGGTAACAGAGCTGCAAATATTGCTACTGATCTTTTGCTTAGGCCTGAATATATATCTGTTTATCACCTGCCGACTGAAAAACCATGAGGCCTGGTTAGACCTGTTTTTTAAGATATTGGGCAGTAATTATTTTAGTTTATTTATTATCCACCGCATCAACATAGAAGTGGTCTTTTCGCTAAACAACCCCGACTATCCAATCGAAATTGGCTACTGGGTTAACTGGTCTTTGGGGATGATGATGTTCTTTCTTTTTCTGGGGGCATACATCACCCGTTCCAACCCCATTGCACGAGCCAATCGCCTGCGCGAGATCATCTACCCTTTATATTGCGGCAGCCTGCCGATGCTGATCTTTGAATCATTCAGCTTTAATCGATTTGAGCTTGTCAGAAACAGTGACGTCCTAGTGACCCTGTTCAGGCCATTTGTGGATATCGATCCGGGACACTGGAGCGGGCTGTCGATTGCATTGATTATCTTCGGCCATTCAATCTCAGTTTGGGCCTTGTTTTACCTGAGACGATCATTTGGCATTCTGGCCGAGGTAAGAAACTTTGTCAGTGGTGGCCCCTACCGTTATGTCCGCCACCCTTTATATGCGGGTGAAAACTTTGCCGCACTTGGCTTTTGTCTGCTTTTTCCGTCCTGGTTTAATATTGCGGTGACGATAATCTTTTTGCTTAGCCAGCGCTTACGGGCACATTTTGAGGAACAGAAGTTTCTCAAGACCATTCCCGAATACAAAAACTACATGGGCCAGGCCGGTGCTTATCTGCCACGTTTAAATAAAAATACAGAATGACGCAAACTGATGTTATTGCTTCAGCCCAATCATTAAATCCATCACATTTGTGCCGGTCGGTCCGGTCTGAATCAAATCACCGCTGGCAGCGAAAAAGGTTCCGGCATCGGCATTTTGCAATGCAGATCGAGGCTCAAGCCCTTCAGCCATGCCACGACTCAACGTGTCGCCATCAACCAAAGCACCGGCATCATTAGTCGGCCCATCTGTGCCATCGCTGCCTGCGGCCAGAAAGGTAATATTCTCTTCACCTGCCAGCTCGATTGCCACGGCCATAGCCAGGTGTTGATTGCGGCCGCCCCGGCCTGGATGTGCAGGCAAACAAACAGTGGTCTCGCCCCCCCAAACATGCATGACCTCTGGCCCGTTTAATAATTCACTCGCCAGTTGCCGCCCCAGCAATACTGCATCACCGCCTAACACAGCGGCATGTTCACAGACCTCATATCCCAAGACCCGACCTGCTTCGGCAGCAGCATGTTTGGCATCACTCAACCTTGCAATGATCTCTGTGTCGATATTTTCAAAACAGCTTTCATTTATTTGTGGTGCCGGGCAGCCTTTTTGCATCAGAGTTTCAATCCACTCAGGCAAATCAAGCGGCGCTTCGGTTGACAGTAGAATCTCTGGCATCAGCAGCCCCGAACCTATCGTAGCGGGATCATCACCCGGCACGTCGGAGATCAACAATAGCTGCGTTGTCCGACCACCAAGCTGCTGCGCTAACCGCCCACCTTTGATAGACGAGACTGCTTTGCGCACATGGTTCATGGCATGAATATCGAGACCGCTGCCCAGCAGCCAGCCATTAACGCGATACAGCTCGGCAATGTTTATCCCTTCGGGCAATACCTCCACAAGACTGGAAGCACCACCGGAGATCAGGAATAACAACCTGGCATCTTTGGGCGTTGAATGAATAAATTTCAACAGCGCTTTGCCGGCATCCAGACTGGCTTGAGTCGGCCAGGGATGGCCGGCCTCGAGCTGTTTGATATGTGTAGGAAAAACATCTATATGACCGGCCTTGGTAATCAACAAGCCTTGCTGCAGACGACCGGCCAGCACGTCACAGGCACCATGCATCATTGCCGCCGCAGCCTTGCCAATGGCAATCACATAAACCCTATCTTGTAACTGCAGCCGTTCAAGCGCCCGCTCGACGCAGCGGCGGCCATCAACCGCACCCAGCGCGGCTTGATAGGCCTGTATTAAATGATGCCGCGGTAACATCAACACAAGCCTACGGGTTTAACCCAGACCTCTGAGCAAATCAGCCTTGATATCTTCAATATCTTCCAGGCCAACGGCGATGCGAATCAGGCTGTCGCTAATGCCTGCGTCACTGCGTTGCTCAGGCGTCAGGCGGCCATGAGTGGTGGTAGCGGGATGGGTAATAGTCGATTTTGTATCGCCAAGATTGGCCGTGATGGAAACCATTTGCGTAGCATCAATCAAGGCCCAGGCCTCGGCCTTGCCACCGGCCACTTCAAACGACAACACACCGCCAAAACCTTTTTGTTGCCTGGCCGCCAGTTCATGCTGAGGGTGTGATGTCAGGCCAGGGTAGTTAACCCGTGTCACTGCTGATTGTGCTTCCAGCCATTCCGCCAGTATCTGCGCATTACGGCAATGTGCCTCCATCCGCAGACGCAGGGTTTCCAGCCCCTTTAAAAAGACCCAGGCATTGAACGGACTCATGGTCGGGCCACAGGTACGCAGAAAACCGTAGACATCAGCACCCACCACGTCCTCTTTGCCAACCACTGCGCCACCGATGCAACGGCCCTGACCATCCAGATATTTGGTGGCGGAATGGATAACGATATCGGCACCCAGTTCCAGCGGCCGTTGCAGGGCTGGGGTACAAAAACAGTTATCCACTACAAGCAACGCACCATGCTGATGCGCCAGTTCAGCCATGACCTTGATGTCTGCCACTTCGGTCAGCGGGTTGGACGGCGTTTCCAGAAACAATAATTTGGTATTGGGTTTGATCGCATCACGCCAGGCGTTCAGATCCACCAGATCAACAAAACTGGTTTCAACACCAAACTTGGCCATGTAATTATTCAGCATGACCGATGTGGTCCCAAAGATGGCTCTTGATGAGACGATGTGATCACCACTTTGCAGCAGCGCCATAAATGTCGACAGAATCGCTGACATGCCAGATGATGTGGCAACACAACGCTCGCCACCTTCTAATGCCGCCAGACGCTGTTCAAAAGTGCGCACAGTGGGATTGCTAAAGCGGGAGTAGATATTACCCGGCTCGTCACCAGAGAAGCGTGCCGCAGCTTCGGCAGCATTGCCAAAGACATAGCTGGAGGTGGGAAAGATCGGTTCAGATTGTTCTGACTCGCCAGTACGTATCTGCCCGGCCCTGACCGCCAGAGTATCGAAATTATATTGATCGAATTCGTCGTTCATTGCTCTACTCCTTGCCCGCTTTTTGACGGACACAAAAAAACCCGCTTTGCAATTGCTAAAGCAGGCTTCTCACCTCTCTTTAGCTGTATTTATTACGCGCCCGCAAGCTGAAATCAAATCGGCGCTGTTCGCAAAAGCTTAGAGAATGCACATGGTCATGTCAATCGCCAAGTCCTGACAAACGACTAAAAAATCGTCTAAGGCGAATTATGCAGGTCAATAATATCGGCTTTGTTACCGCCCCGTTTTGCCTTAGCTGAATCATTACGCAGCTGTTCAACGTTGGCAAAATAAGCATCATCGACATCCCCAGTAACATAGCGGCCATCAAACACGGAGGTATCAAAATCTTCCAGTTCCGGATTACGTTTACGCACCGATTTCAACAAATCATCCAGATCCTGGTAGATCACCTTGTCGGCACCGATAACTTCGGCAACCTCATCATCCGTTCGCCCATAGGCAATCAACTCATCTTTGGCGGGCATATCGATGCCATAGACATTGGCATGACGAATCGCTGGTGCGGCAGAGGCAAAATAGACCTTCTCGGCACCGGCATCGCGAGCCATCTGAATGATCTGTTGCGAGGTGGTGCCGCGAACAATAGAGTCGTCCACCAACAGCACATTCTTGCCTCTGAATTCCAGGTCAATGGCATTCAGTTTCTGGCGCACCGATTTCTTACGCTGGGTCTGACCCGGCATAATAAAGGTACGACCGATGTAACGATTTTTGATAAAACCTTCGCGATACAAAACATCCAGCTCGTTAGCCAGCTGCAAGGCTGAGGTACGAGAGGTATCTGGAATAGGAATGACAACATCAATGTCCTGGTCTGCCCATTCACGTTTAATCTTTTGCGCCAGCGCCTCACCCATTCGCAGACGCGCCTTGTAGACCTGCACATCATCAATGGTGGAATCAGGCCGGGCCAAATAAACATATTCGAAAACACAGGTGGCGTACTTGGGGTTTTCAGCACATTGACGCAGCTCAAGCGAACCATTCAGGCCAATAAATACCGCCTCACCCGGTTTCAGGTCAGCAATCAATTCAAAGCCTTGTGCATCCAGCGCAACGCTCTCGGAGGCCACCATATATTCAGGGCCCTGTTCTGTTTCACGCTTGCCGTACACAATCGGGCGTATGCCATAAGGATCACGAAAGGCAACAATACCGTAGCCGGTAATCATGGCCACCACGGCATAGGCACCTCGGCAACGTTTGTGTGTTACGGCAACAGCCTTGAAGACATCTTCGTGATTGATCTTGAGCTTACCCATGCTTTGTAATTCGTGGGCAAAGACGTTCAACAACACTTCCGAGTCAGAATCGGTATTCATGTGACGCAGGTCTTCTTCATAAAGTTCCTGCTTTAGCTTGTCGGCATTGGTCAGATTGCCGTTATGCGCCAGGCTAATACCATAAGGCGAATTGACATAAAAAGGTTGGGCCTCGGCAGACGAAGAACAACCAGCGGTGGGATAACGCACATGACCCACCCCCATATTGCCGTGCAGATTAAGCATGTGCTCGGTATCAAAGACATCACGCACCAGGCCGTTGTCTTTGCGTAAATAGAGTTTGCCTCCATCACAGGTCACAATGCCAGCGGCATCCTGACCACGATGTTGCAGCACAGTCAAACCATCATACAGGTCTTGGTTGACATTATTTTTAGCAACAATTCCAATCACACCACACATTGAACAAACCTCTTTAGAGCAAATCCTGCCCTGTCGCAACAAATGCGTTGCCAACTTCATCAAATGAATAATTAAGTTGGATCCACTCCAGCATATCTTTAAACACAGACACCATAAACGACTGCTGCCACATGGTTTCCTGGGGTATCGGCGTCATCTCCGCCAACAACACCAGAACAGCAACAATAATGCCCCCTCGCAGCAGACCAAAACCACCGCCGGCCACCCGGTCGACCCCTTTCAGGCCCACCGACCTAATCAATACAGACAACAATCTTGAAACAATAAAACCGACAATATGCACCGCCAGGAACAGCACCACAAAGGTCACAATCAAACGCAACCCCGGGTCAGCAAAAAAACTATCCAACAAATATGCCAACGTCTGCGACCAACTGTAGGCAAACCAAAACGCCACCACCCAGATCAACAGCGATAGCGCTTCACGAACAAAGCCACGCCAAACGCCAATCAGCGCAGAAAAAACAATCACAACCAGAATGGCATAATCAATACTGCTCATTTGAAAATAACGCCTACCGTTTCAATCTGATAAATAGAGAGCCTGAGTTAACCGTCTGAGTCTGGTTATTCAGAGGCCGGGATTTTAACAGACCCCAGACCATTCCTGAACAAGACTCTCAAGCGAATTGACTAGCGATGCCGCATTATCAGGCTTTTGAGTCTGGTTTGTTTGTCCACCTGTTTTTTCAAACTGTCCGCCTCTGACTTGCGAATCACAGGCCCGGCTTTAACCCGATAAATGAGACCTGAATTATTACGCCCGCGCTCAATAAAGCTGGTAATACCCGCCGTCCTGAGGCGATCACGCAATTTAAATGCCTTTGCTTCATCTGAAAAACTTGCCACTTGCACCACCCAGGCACTTGCACCTGTTGTAACAACCGCTTTGGCAGCTGGCTTTGGCTCGACTTTACTAACAACAGGCGTGGGGGCTTTTTTCTTTTCAGGCTTAACCACTGCCGGGACAGCCGCTTCGGATCTGACTTTCTCAACGCTGGGCATTTCCACAATACGGCTGTCGCCATCAACTTCGGGATCAATCCGTTCCGACCAGATTTCCAGCGGCAGAACCTCCATCTTCATTGCATCAGGGGCCTCGGGCATTTCCTCCCGCTGCACAGGTGTTAAATCATCCTGACTAAAGTCAAGAATGGTGGGAATCAAAATAATGGCCAGCGACAGCAGCACGATGCCACCCACTAGACGTTGTTTGTGCGCTTGATCCATCAATCACCCCTTATTTGAGACGTGGATAGTCCGGCATTATAAGCCCCCGTCATGACTGCGGCCACGGTATAAAACGAACCAAACACTACAACCCGGTCGTTCGGCTGGATAATCGCCGCCAATGCCCACAGCGCATCATCGACACTGCGACAAATTTCATATTGCGCCTCTGGCACTGTCTCGGCCAGCGTTGCCGCCAGTTGTCCGGCGGTGGCCGCACGTGGCAAATCAACACTGGTCAAGCACCAGTGGTCAACCACCTCTGCCATCACAGACATTATTTCGCTGATATCTTTGTCCATCATCATCGCCGCAACCGCATAAACCTTACCCGGCATGGGCCAGGCAGACAGATTGGCCGCTAAGGCCCGAGCTGCCTGTGGATTGTGGGCCACATCCAGGATCAAGGGCACATCACCCGGCAAGACCTGAAACCGCCCCGGCACGGTGACGTTGGCCAAGCCCTCACGGATGTGTGACTGGGATAAAGGCAAGCGTTCAGCCAACAGCTCCGTCACCATCAACACCGCAGCAGCATTGGCCTTTTGAAAGGCACCGCGAAGGGCGGGGTCTGGCAGAGCATCGCGAACACGTTCACCACAACGCCAGCGCCACTGCCCAGGCTGTTCCAGAAAAGAAAAGTCCCGCCCGGATTGATAGAGCTGCGCCCCGAGCTCATCCGCAACCTGCTGCAGACTGGCCGGCGGGTTTAAATCTCCGCACACGGCTGGCCGACCAGCACGCATAATGCCTGCCTTTTCCCGACCAATGAGTTCACGGTCACTGCCCAGCCAGTCAGCATGATCCAAGTCAACCGGCGTGATCAAGGCAACATTAGCATCGAGCACATTGGTTGCATCCAGACGACCGCCCAAACCAACTTCCATAATCACCACATCCAGAGGCTTGGCAGCAAAGATTTCAATCGCTGCCAAGGTGCCGAATTCAAAATAGGTCAGAGAAGTATCGCCCCGCCCCTGATCAATACGTTCAAAAGCATTGCATAACAAAACATCGCTGACTGGCTCACCGTTTAGACATATTCGTTCGTTATAGTGCAACAGATGAGGAGAGGTATAACTGCCAACACGATAGCCAGCGGCCAGATAGATGGCCTCCAGCATGGCCACGGAAGAGCCCTTGCCATTGGTACCGGCAACACTGATAACCGGACAGTTGAGCTGTTCGTGTCCCAGCTCATGTAACACCGCACGGACACGCGCCAGACCCAGATCAATTTCAGAGGAATGCAGGCCCTCCTGCCAGCAGAGCCATTCATCAAGTGTTTGAAAGCGCATTAGCGCCTACTCAGGCTTGCAGGGTTTTATCACTCAAAATAGCCAGCACACTGGCCAGGCGATCACGCATTTCCAGACGGCTGACAATGATGTCGATGGCACCGTGATCGAGCAAAAATTCACTGCGCTGAAACCCCTCAGGCAGCGTTTCGCGCACAGTCTGCTCAATAACACGCGGCCCGGCAAAACCGATCAGGGCTTTTGGTTCGGCAACATTCAGGTCTCCCAGCATGGCAAAACTGGCAGAAACCCCCCCCATAGTAGGATCAGTCATGACCGAAATAAAAGGGATGCCTTCCTTGCTCATCTTCGCCAACACAGCGCTGGTCTTGGCCATCTGCATCAGCGAAAACAAGGCCTCTTGCATACGCGCGCCACCACTGGCAGAAAAACAGACAAATGGGATACGCTGTTCAAGACTGATATTGGCAGCACGAACAAAACGTTCACCCACCACTGAACCCATTGAACCACCCATGTATTTAAACTCAAACGCAGCAGCCATCAGCGGCAGCCCCTTAAGCGTGCCCTTCATGGCAATTAAGGCATCCGTCTCATTAGTCTTTTTTTGCGCCAGGGTAATACGGTCTTTGTATTTTTTGCTGTCTTTGAACTTGAGAATATCGATTGGCTCCAACTCGGCACCAATCTCTTCACGACCATCCTGATCCAGAAACAGGTCCAGACGGCGACGAGCGCCAATGCGGTGATGGTGGTCACACTTCATACAAACGTCAGCGTTACGCTCTAATTCTGCCCGATACAACACCGCGCCACAGCTATCACACTTGGTCCACAGGCCTTCCGGGATAGATTTTTTGCTGCTGGCATCTGTGCGAATACGTAAAGGTAAAAGATTTTCAAACCAACTCATGGCTATATTCCCTAATAAAAATCATTTACCACGAAGAACAAGGAAAACTCGAAGAAAAACTAAAACCATTATTAAACTGCTTTAATCTTCGCGCTTTTCGTGACCTTCGTGGTGAAAAAACAAATCAGTTTAGTCGTCCATCGCCTGACGCATCTCGCGCAACAGACTACAAACCGCCTCGTTAATCTTTTCTGGTTGATCGGCATTTTCAGCAACACAATTCACGACTGCACTGCCCACCACCACACCATCGGCCACCGCCGCAACCCGCTGGGCCGTCTCTGCGTCACGAATACCAAAACCTACCCCTATCGGCAGGTCGGTGTGTCTGCGAATCTGCTCAACCTTATGTTCCACCGCAGCAATATCCAGATTAGCGGCACCAGTGACACCCTTCAATGAAACATAGTATACAAAACCGCTGGCATCGGCGCATATCTTGGCAATACGCTCATCAACCGTGGTTGGTGCCAACAAAAAGATGGGATCAATACTAGCCTCGAGCAGCGCTGCAACCAGGTCGCCCGCCTCTTCCGGTGGCATGTCTACGGTCAACAGGCCATCAACACCAGACTCAACCGCTGCCTTGGCAAATGATTGATACCCCATGGCCTCAACCGGATTCATGTACCCCATCAAAACGACGGGGGTTTCGCTATCAGTCTGACGAAACGCCTTCACCATCGCCAGCACGTCGCGCAGACTGGTGTTGTGCAGCAAGGCGCGCTCGCAGGCCTTTTGTATCACCGGCCCTTCGGCCATGGGATCAGAAAACGGCACACCCAGCTCAAGCAGATCGGCCCCCGCCTCCACCATGGCGTGCAACAGCGGCACAGTGACACCGGGATTGGGATCACCGGCAGTCACAAAAGGGATCAAGGCCTTGCGACCATTGGTTTTCAAATCAGAAAAGCGTTGTGCGATGCGACTCATACTGTAATCCCCTCCAGACCAGCAACCGTGTGGATATCCTTGTCACCACGACCAGACAGGTTGACGATAATTATTTTATCCTTATCCATCTGCGGCGCCAGCTTGGCAGCATAGGCCAGGGCATGACTGGACTCCAACGCCGGCATAATACCTTCGATGCGCGTCAAATCATGAAAGGCCTGCAAGGCTTCAGTATCAGTAGCAGCCACATAATTGGCGCGACCGCTGTCTTTCAACCAGGCGTGTTCAGGACCAACACCGGGATAATCCAGACCGGCCGAGACAGAGTGCGTCTCAATGATCTGGCCGTTCTCATCTTCTACCAGATAAGTACGATTGCCGTGCAAAACACCAGGACGGCCGACACATAGAGGCGCAGCATGACGCGGTGTATCAATACCATCACCACCGCCTTCAACACCATAAAGAGCCACAGCCTCATCATCAATAAACGGATGAAACAAGCCAATCGCGTTAGAACCACCGCCAACACAGGCAACCAAAGCATCAGGCAGACGACCTTCAGCCTCCAGTATCTGACGTTTGGCCTCACGACCAATAACCGTCTGAAAATCACGCACCAACATCGGATAAGGGTGTGGCCCGGCAACGGTGCCAATAATATAGAAGGTATTGTCGACATTGGTGACCCAGTCGCGCATGGCTTCATTCAAGGCATCTTTCAGCGTTTTGGAACCTGAGGTCACCGACACCACCTCGGCCCCCAGCAGCTTCATGCGATAGACATTCAGGGCCTGACGTTTAACATCTTCAGCCCCCATATAGACCACGCATTCCAACCCCAGGCGGGCAGCAACAGTGGCCGACGCGACACCATGCTGACCGGCACCGGTCTCGGCAATAATACGGGTTTTGCCCAGATATTTTGCCAACAGCGCCTGACCAATGGTGTTATTGATCTTGTGAGCACCGGTATGATTTAGATCTTCACGTTTCAAATAGACCTTGGCACCACCCAGTATCTCAGTCCAGCGTTCAGCAAAATAGAGCGGTGACGGACGACCAACATAATGAGCCAGATCCTTGTCATACTCCGCCTGAAAATCAGCATCATGCTTCAAGCGCTCATAGGCCTCCAGCAATTCGTCCAGCGGCTCCATCAGGGTTTCAGCACAAAAACGGCCACCGTAGGGGCCAAAGTGGCCGTTGGTGTCAGGTAAATTCGCTTTCGACACGTTTTGCTTCTCCAAACTTTATTATTTCACTTTCAAAAACATGAGGCGTTTTTAAAAAAGGCCGCCATCTTGGCCGCGTCCTTGATTCCTTTACTCGCCTCTACGCCACCACTCACATCCACCGCGTAAGGTTTCACTTGTTTGATTGCCGCTGCGATATTGTCTGGATCCAAACCGCCCGCCAGCACTACCGAGGCAGCGAGATCGTCAGGCACCCGCCCCCACTCAAACGCCTCGCCCGTGCCACCTGGGATACCAGGCTGATAGGTATCCAGCAACAGGCCCCGCGCATCACAAAAACGCCGTTGTTCCGCTGCCAGATCAACGCCTTCACGCATGCGTATTGCCTTTAAATATGGCCGCCCAAAACGGCGACACAATGCCGGCGTTTCATTACCATGAAACTGGATCAGGTCCAGCGGCACTTGAGCCAACACCGCATCAACACTGGCCACGTCAGGGTCGACAAACAACCCCACCGTTGTCACAAACGCAGGTAAGGCAGAAACAATTTCAGCCGCCTGGCTCGGCGTCACCGCCCGGGGACTCTTGTCATAAAACACCAGGCCAATGGCATCCGCCCCCAGTCGGGCGGCTTCAACACCATCTTCCGGCCGAGTAATGCCACAGATTTTAATCCGTGTGCGCATAAATTAAAGATGATCCGCAAAAAAAGGGGAATCTTACCAGAATTTAGAGGCTTGAGCTGCCCCCTGGTCATATCAAGAAACCAATCGATGCCTTTGGCATCGATCAGAAAAACAGCGGTTAGAACAGGCTAAGACCTAGTCAGCAGCCGAACTTTGCTCGGCCTTTTTCATCCATTGTTCATAACAATCCAGACCGCAAAAATGAGCAACATAATCACTCGCCTCGGCATTTTTGGATTCTGATGAGGGAATCTCCTTTAAACAGATGTCACACTGAACAAGGTTTTCTTCTGGCTTATTTACATCATTCATCACACACCTCCGGTCGTAACACACTTAACGCCACAGTTTCAGTTTAGTACCGATTACATGGTTTTGTTAGTCGGAAAGATAATCCAGAAATAAAAAAGACCACCCTTTCGGGGTGGCCTTAATTTTTTGCAAGGATCCCCACCCTCTTCTAGGAGGGGGAGGGGGAGAGAAGGAGGATAGAGACCCTTTAGCGCAAACCTTTAAAAATACTCGCTCTTCAATGAATACACACACAAACTGTATGTGTACATAATATACATGCTTTAAAGATTTGCAAGCAATATTTGCACAGTTTGTAGGGGCTTTATAAAAATCACCAAATAGCAGAGCTTTGCTGCACTTGAGGCAGTTCAAATATTGCAGAATAAGTCACTCCGGTTAGATATAAACCTGACGGCGATGCAGTCACCCCCCCCAAGGTACGATCACGAAACGCCAACACCTCTCTAGCCCACTCCACCGGCCTTTCCCCCGCCCCTATCGCCATCAGCACCCCGGCAATATTACGTACCATGTGATGCAAAAAGGCATTGGCCTCAATATCAATAAAAATCAGCTCGTTTTTACGCGTTACCTCAAGCTGATGAATCGTCCGCACCGGACTCCTGGCCTGGCAGCCGATGGCGCGATATGAAGAAAAATCATGTTCACCAACCAAATACTGCGCCGCTTCAGTCATCCGCATGACGTCTAAAGCCCGATAATCCCAAGTGGTTCGACCGGCCAGAAAAGTGGGCCTGACGTTGCGGCTATAAATAACGTAACGATAACGACGCCGAACGGCACTGAAACGGGCATGAAATTCCTCGCTAATCGGTGTTGCCCAAAGTACCGCTACCTCATCCGGTAGATTGGAATTAGCACCATACACCCAGGAGCGCGTTGAGCGCTCAACCTCGGTATCAAAATGAATCACCTGCTCAGATGCATGCACGCCAGTATCGGTACGCCCGGCGCAGATAACCCGCACTGACTCATTTGCAACAGATGAAAGGGCCTTTTCCACCGCTTCCTGCACCGAAGGTGAATGATCCTGAAACTGCCAGCCGCAAAAGGCACTGCCATCGTATTCCACGCCCAAGGCTATCCGCACCGCCCTACTCCAATATCTGAATTAAAAGCCTGCATTTTAGCAGTCCTTAACAGGCTATTGAAATTCGCTCAGTCAGATGAGTACGAGGCCGGTTTTAACGAAGTATCGTGCCACCTGAGTAGAATTTCAACAGCCCGTTAAATACAAACGCCGGGTAAAACCCGGCGCTCTGTCTGCTCCTGCTTGTCAGGCTATTTGCCTGCCACCGGCCTGATTCGCCAGTTTTGGCTTTTATTTGCAACATATTCCTGGCCATGAATAAACAACACCATCATGGCCCTGGGATTGACACCAGCAGATTCCGTGCTGCTCCAAAAACCAGATTCTGGAGTAAAGGGGAAGACTTCCAGATTAATTGCCGGTTTGAAACACTGCTTTTCAACTATGCTCTGCAATTCAGGCAACCTGGGCAAACGCCAGTCACTACGACCAGCCACCTTGTCAGCATTCAGTTCGTTAACAGCCTCCACCGCCGCCGCCCAACTATAAGATAGGGTCTTACCCTCACAGCTTGAACCATTCCAACTCATTCCCAAACCGCAACGCAACCAAACACGTTTGTTTTTGCTATCGGTAACAGTGCCATTATCATTGATTTTGAACTGCTTCGATGGCGCTGTCGCAGACTTTGAATCATCACATTTTTGCGCTACTGCCGGTAACGCCAATATTCCAAGCAGCAAAGAAACAAGTAAACTTCTTAACATAACATCCACCTTTTCAAACCTTTCAATCGCCGCCAAGCATGGCCTCAACCAACAAACCTACCATTTATAGTCGACACACTTTAACCCAACCAAGGACAACATAAAACTACATCCCTGCTACTTATCAGCAATCAAACGCAACCGCCAAGTCTGATTTTTGTTAGCAATGTATTGATTACCGTTAAGAAAGTGAACCACCCAAGCCCTGGGCTGAACACCACCTACAGTTGTATCGGTCCAAAAACCAGATTCAGGAGAGTAAGGAAAGGCCTTTAGATCAATAGCCGGTTTAAAACAACGCCGCTCAACCACAGTCGTCAACTCTTCAACCGTAGGCAAACGCCAATCGCTACGTCCCTCATGTTTATTGGCATTCAACTCATCGACAACAACCACAGCCTCAGTCCAGGTATATTTTAAACTGATACCTTCACACGAGCTGCCGCCCCAAGTCATGCCAACCGGACATCTAAGCCAGGTATTATTATTTTTGTTATCGGTAATCGTGGCGCGATCAATATTGCCAAACTGGCTAAAAGGCGCCGTCGCAGATTTTGAAGAGTCACATTTCTGGGCATAGACCGGCAACACCAGCCCGCTGATTAAAAAGGAAAAAAACAAACTTCGTAACAACATTACCTGCTCCTCAATTTAAACCGGAACCGCGTTGAAGGCCGCCGGACTGACTCGGCCTTATCACACTAAACCAACCATCTATACCCGCATCATTTGAATGGTCATTGTAACAATATAAAAACTGAGCGTCGAGAACAGGTACAAAAATGGCATAATACGTGCCAGACCACCTAGCAGGGAGAAACCAGTGGACCACCTGACCATTACCCGCCCGGACGACTGGCATATTCATCTGCGCGATGGTGCCGCCCTGGCAACCACCGTAGCCCATGCCGCCGCCCAGTTTGGCCGCGCCATTGTCATGCCCAACCTGGCACCGCCCATCACAACCACTGACGCCGCACGGGCCTATCGTCAGCGCATTCTCGAAGCCAGACCGGCAGGCAGCGACTTTGAGCCGCTAATGACTCTGTATCTGACAGATGGCACTTCACCTGACGAGATCCGCAAGGCAAAAGCCAGCGGCTATGTCCACGCAGTCAAACTCTACCCGGCAGGTGCCACCACCAATTCAGATTCAGGCGTCACCGACCTGGAAAAGGTTTACGGCTGCCTGGCTGCCATGGAAGAGATCGGCCTGCCCCTGCTGGTACATGGCGAGGTTACCGATGCTCACATTGACATCTTTGACCGAGAGAAGGTATTTATTGAGCAAAAATTGCAACCGTTGAGCGAGCGCTTCCCTAATCTGCGTATTGTGTTTGAGCACATCACTACTAAGGAGGCCACTGACTTTGTCCTCTTCGCATCAGAAAATATTGCTGCCACTATTACCCCGCATCACTTGCTGCTGAATCGCAACGACATGCTAGTGGGAGGCATCAAGCCACACCATTACTGCCTGCCGATATTGAAGCGCGAAGAACACCGCCAGGCCCTGCT
>JAJRUN010000014.1 GCA_024277755.1 Gammaproteobacteria bacterium
CCTGAGCAATAGACTTGGCATCATCACAAGGCTGGGAAACATTTTTCAGCTCTGCAACAGTGGCAATAACCGCCTTGTCGATACCGCGTTTCAGATCCATTGGATTCATGCCGGCAGCAACAGACTTCAGGCCTTCAGTCAAAATACTTTGCGCCAGAACAGTCGCAGTAGTGGTTCCGTCACCTGCAACATCATTGGTTTGTGAAGCAACTTCCTTCACCATTTGCGCACCCATGTTTTCAAACTTGTCTTCCAGTTCGATTTCCTTGGCCACAGTAACACCATCTTTAGTGATGGTTGGCGAACCGAAACCACGCTCCAGAACAACGTTACGGCCTTTAGGACCCAGCGTTACTTTTACTGCATTGGCCAGAATATTCACACCATCGACCATACGACCACGCGCTTCTGATCCAAACGAAACTTCTTTAGCTGACATGTTGTTTATTCCTCTTTAAAAAATTTAATTTGTTTGCTTAGGCTTCAATAACTGCAACAACGTCTTCTTCACGCATTACCAGCAGTTCTTCGCCATCAACCTTGATTTCAGTACCGGCAAATTTACCAAACAACACTTTGTCGCCAATCTTGACGTCCAACGGGCGCTTTTCGCCATTTTCGAGGATCTTGCCATTACCAGCAGCAACCACTTCGCCTTCCACAGGCTTTTCAGTCGCTGAACCAGGCAGAACAATCCCACCCGCTGAGGTACGCTCTTCTTCTATGCGACGAATAACGATACGATCATGCAAAGGACGGATATTCATTCTTGATATCTCCAATTAATTCAAAAAGTTAAAATAAAAACAAATCATGTGGAGCGCAGTTTTTGGCACTCCCTCGTAAAGAGTGCTAAACATAATAGGGGCAAATATCTCATAGTCAACCCCGGGCAAGGTCACAATTTTGAAAGAATTTCAGAGATTCAACAGCCTGAACTAAAAAGAAGCAGAAGAGAACATTTAACTTAGGGCGCTCAAGGCTGGTCGTCTTTGTCGCGAGAAAATTCGCCTTCAATAGTACGTGGGCCATTACGATGCGGCTGTGACGTACCAGCAACCCCATCAACATTAAATATACCGCGCCGCAAAAGCCCGGCAATCAGCCCTTGTCGCAGCGGCGGTATCAGACAAACAAAGCCAATCGTATCGGTAAAAAAACCCGGTGTCAGCAACAGGGCACCACCAAACAACAGCAGCACACCCTCAAGCAACTGCAAGGCGGGCAACTCGCCACGCGCCATACTTGCCTGCACCCGTCGCAAGGTGGCAAATCCCTGCTGACGCAGCAACAGAGCACCGAGCACAGCTGTAAACACGACCAGAAAGACCGTCGGAATAGCACCAATCATCCCACCCACCTGAATCAGCAGATAAATTTCTATAATAGGTACAATCAAAAACAGTACTAGCAAGGTTCGAAATGAAAACATTTGGGCCACCCCTTTATTCAAGCCGTTATTCTACACCAGCCTCAGAGGCTTTGCTCCACGACCAATGTTCCGGTATCTTGCCGGGCATGCAACAAAAATCACAAATCGTACTCAACACCTGCCCCGATGAAGAGACGGCGCGCGAAATCGCCAGCCTGCTTATCGAGCAACAGTTAGCCGCCTGTGTCAACATCATCCCGGCCATCGAGTCTGTCTACCGTTGGCAGGACAAGGTCGAATTCGCCACTGAATACCTGCTAATCATCAAGACCCAGAGCGACTGTTATACTGAGCTGGAAAACACCATCCAAACACTGCACCCCTATGAACTTCCAGAGATAGTGGCTGTCCCTATTGAGGCTGGCCTGCCGGCCTATCTTGACTGGATCAATAACAATACGAAGTAATCGCCATGTCTGCCAAGCTAAATTCCAAAACATTCCTTTTCTGCCTGACTCTGTTAATTAGCTGGCTCGGTTTCATCCCTGCCCAGTCAATCGCTACAGACGAATGGGAGGCAATCACCGTTGAACCCAGCCAGGACAAAGGCATACTCGACAGCCTCTCATCTTTCGGACAAAAACTCGGCTTTGGTAGCGGCAACCAAGGTCCATTCATCCCCCCTGAACAAGCCTTCATCCTCAGTGCGGACGTGGATGATGCCTACAACCTGACAGTACGCTGGGACATCACCGATGGTTACTATTTGTATCGCGACAAGTTCCGGTTTGAGTTAATCGATGCCGACGGCATTTCAATCCAGGCCTTTGAATTGCCTCGCGGTGAAGAAAAGCACGATGAGAATTTTGGTCTGATGGAAGTATTTCATAACGAAATCGAAGCCAAACTGCCACTCCAGCGTGACAACACCCTAGCCACCGATATCACCCTGCAAGTCAAATATCAAGGCTGCGCTGAGGCCGGTTTCTGCTACCCGCCCATGAAACAACTGCTGACCCTCAGCCTGCCAAAAGCCATCGGCCCGCCCCCCGCACGCACAAGCAACAGCAGCTTTGTTTCCGCACAGGACAGATACGCCAACAACCTGGCACAAGACAGCCTGTTACTGAGCATGCTCAGCTTCTTCGGCCTGGGCCTGCTACTCACCTTTACCCCCTGCGTGCTACCAATGATTCCGATCCTGTCCAGCATCATCGCTGGCCAGGGCAGCAACATCACCACCCGCCGAGCCTTTTCTTTATCACTCATCTATGTGCTGGCAATGGCCCTCACCTACACCATTGCCGGGGTGATTGCGGCTCTGTTTGGCAGCAACCTGCAAGCTGCCTTTCAAAACCCCTGGGTACTGGGCAGCTTTAGCGCCGTATTTGTCGTCTTGGCACTGTCCATGTTCGGTTTTTATGAATTACAAATGCCCCAGACCATCCAGAACAAGCTAACCAGTTTCAGCAACAAACAACGTGGAGGCAGTTATGTTGGTGTCGCTGTCATGGGCTTGCTTTCGGCCCTGATCGTCGGCCCCTGCATCGCTGCCCCACTGGCCGGTGCACTGATTTATATCGGCCAGACTGGCGATGCCGTACTCGGTGCCGCAGCACTATTTTCCCTAAGCATGGGCATGGGCGCACCACTCTTATTAATTGGCACCTCGGCAGGCAAGCTCATACCCAAAGCCGGGCCGTGGATGAACACCATCAAAGCCATCTTTGGTGTCATGCTAATTGGCGTAGCCATCTGGATGCTGGAACGCATCATTCCCGCTGCAATCGGCATGGCCTTATGGGGTATTTTGCTAGTGGTCTGCGCTGTTTACCTCGGCGCCGTTGAGCGTCTGCAACCGGAAGCCAGTGGCTGGCGAAAATTATGGAAAGGCGTCGGTATCGTCACCCTAATTTATGGCGGCATGCTGCTAATCGGCGCCGCCAGCGGCAGTAAAGACCCGCTGCAGCCGCTGATCAGCACCTGTCAAGGCGATGACTGCGGCCAGACAACCCAACAACACAGCCTGGCATTCAAACAAATCAAAGGCATGAAAGGTCTGCAACAAGAACTACAACTCGCCGCGGCTCAAAATAAAACCGCCATGCTCGATTTCTATGCCGACTGGTGCATATCCTGTGTCGAAATGGAAAAAAAGACCTTTTCCGACACCGGCGTGCAAGCCGCACTGGCCGACACCATCCTGCTACAGGCTGATGTCACCTTGAATGACGCACAAGACAAAGAGCTGCTTGAGACCTTTGGACTGTTTGGCCCACCATCTATATTATTTTTCGACCAATCAGGGCAAGAGCTGTCGAAGTTTCGCCTGATGGGCTTTCTCGACGCTGATGGTTTCAAGACCCATATCGCAGCGGCGCAAACGCTATAGGGCAAGGATTCACATGAACAAAAAAAACGTAGCCGTCATTACGGTGGCCATTGTTATATTTGGCGTCATCATCGGCAATTTTGCCGTCAGCATGTTTAGTCAAACCTCTAAACCCGCAGCTGAAGCGCCATCTCTAATCGGCTCGAAACTGCCCAATTACAGTCTTCTTAGCCTTGATGGTGTACGCGAAAGAAGCGAACAGTGGCTAGGCAAGATACAGGTCATCAATTTCTGGGCCACCTGGTGCCCCCCCTGTAAACGCGAAATACCGACGCTAATCGAGGTGCAAAATGAGTTTCGCGACCACAACGTTCAAATCATCGGCATTGCCCTCGATGACCCCAGGGCAGTAGAGAAATATGTAGCAGAAATCGGCATCAACTATCCAATCCTAGTGGGCGATGACGACGTAGTCAGAGTCTCGGAAAGCTTGGGCAATGACATGGGCATCCTGCCTTACACGGTGATTGTTAATCAGGCAGGCAATATCAGTTTCATCCGTTATGGCGAAGTAGATAAAGAAACTGTAGAAAGCGAGATCAGAAAACTGCTTTAACAACTAAACCATCGAGTTAGACGTTGCTAACTGCTGCCAACTTGCAGCGAACGGTCGCCAGCTTGATAAAAACTGGACAAAAACCACCTTGACGTGACAAAATCCCTTCAACTACCGGCACTTCGTTAACAAAATGTTCGTATTAAAGGGAATACATGGCCAAAATTCTGGTACTGAACGGCCCTAACTTGAACCTGCTTGGCAGCCGCGAACCGCAGCACTACGGCGCCACCAGGCTGGCCGACATCGACGCGTCACTGACTCAAACGGCTCAGCAGGCGAATCATGAGCTAAGCTGTTTTCAAAGCAATGCCGAACACGAACTCATTGAGCAGATTCACTTGGCGGGACAAAATCAGGTTGATTTCATCCTCATCAACCCGGCGGCATTTACTCATACAAGCGTTGCGTTGCGCGATGCCTTGAGTGCAGTCCAAATCCCGTTTATTGAAATACATTTATCGAATATCCATGCCCGCGAGGGCTTTCGCCGCCAGTCTTATTTTTCAGACCTGGCACAAGGAGTGATCAGTGGGCTAGGTCCAATCGGCTACCCGCTAGCCTTGCAGGCCGCCATAGAACAAATAACTCAAACTTAAAACACTAACAACGGTTTAAAGACATGGACACACGCAAAATAAAAGCACTCATTGCACTATTAGAAGAATCGGATGTGACTGAAATCGAGATTCATGAAGGCGAAGAATCTGTTCGCATCAGTCGTCACAAGCAAGTGATTGCGGCTCCCGTAGCCGCCATGCCTGTTGCAGCACCAGCTGCGGCAGCCGCTCCAGTTGCAGAAGCCGCTCCAGTTGCAGAAGCAGCACCAGCCGCAGCTAGCGGCCACGAAGTGACGGCCCCCATGGTTGGTACTTTTTATCGTTCTTCTTCGCCTGGCGCCAAGCCTTTCGCTGAAATTGGTCAGCAAATCAATGAAGGGGACACCCTCTGCATCATCGAAGCGATGAAGATGCTGAACCAGATTGAATCAGACAAATCAGGCAAGATTACAGCCATCCTGGTCGAAAATGGTCAACCAATTGAATACGGCCAACCACTGTTTGTCATTGAGTAAGCACATCACCTGTTACGTAATACTCGGCCAAGCACACAGACAATAGAGTTAGAGACTTATGTTCGAAAAAGTTGTTATCGCCAACCGTGGCGAAATCGCCCTTCGTATTTTGCGTGCCTGCCGCGAGCTGAGCATCAAAACCGTGGCTGTACACTCATCCGCCGACCGCGACCTGAAACATGTTCGCCTGGCAGACGAATCAGTTTGCATCGGCCCTGCCGATTCCACTCACAGCTACCTGAATATCCCTGCCCTGATTAGCGCCGCCGAAGTAACGGATGCTGTTGCCATCCATCCCGGGTACGGCTTTCTGTCTGAAAATGCTGACTTTGCCGAGCGCGTTGAGGAGAGCGGCTTCACCTTCATCGGCCCAAAACCCGAAACCATCCGCATCATGGGTGACAAGATCTCAGCCATCGAGGCAATGAAGGCCAGTGGCGTGCCCTGTGTTCCCGGGTCTGACGGCCCGCTAAGAGACAACCATGACGAAATTCTGGCGATGGCGCGCAAGATCGGCTACCCCGTCATTATCAAGGCTGCCGGCGGCGGCGGCGGTCGTGGTATGCGCGTCGTCAACAGTGAAGCGACCTTATTGCACTCCGTGGCTCTGACCAAGGTTGAGGCCGGTAGTTTTTTTGGCAATGACATTGTCTATATGGAGAAATTTCTCGAAAATCCACGCCATATCGAATTCCAGGTATTGGCCGACACCCACGGCAACGCCATTCATCTAGGTGAGCGTGACTGCTCCATGCAACGTCGTCACCAGAAGGTAATCGAAGAAGCACCAGCCCCAGGCATCAGCGACGAACTGCGCCAGAAGATGGGCAAGGTTTGCGCCAATGCCTGCATCAAAACAGGCTATCGCGGCGTTGGCACCTTTGAGTTTCTCTACGAGAACGGCGAGTTCTATTTCATCGAAATGAATACCCGCTTGCAAGTGGAGCACCCTGTCACCGAAATGATCACAGGCATTGACCTGGTGAAAGAACAGCTATTGGTTGCCGCAGGTGAAAAACTCTCATACACGCAAGAAGACATCAGCTTCAATGGCCACGCCATTGAGTGTCGCATCAATGCCGAAGACCCGGACAGTTTCATGCCTTGTCCCGGCAAGATTACCAACTTTCATGCCCCTGGCGGCTTGGGAGTGCGGGTCGATTCGCACATCTACAGTGGTTACTCCGTGCCGCCGCATTACGACTCCATGATTGGCAAACTGATCTGTCATGCCAGCGACCGTGAAACCGCCCTGGTACGCATGGCTGGCGCGCTGGACGAACTGGTCATTGACGGCATCAAGACCAACAAAGCCTTGCACAGTCGCCTGGTACGAGACGCCGCCTTTATGGCTGGCAGCACCAGCATCCATTACCTGGAAAAGAAGCTCGGCCTCAGCTAAACCAACACCAAGGACGTACTGGCAACGACGTAAAAATGTAAGCCCAGTACGTCCCTTAACCCAGCGATCACCTATGCCCTGGTTACAAATTAAATTCGACAGCTCACCACAACAGGTTGACCATGTCAGTGACCTACTAACCGGGCTGGGCGCAGCAGCCGTGACGTTTGAAGACGCTGCAGATCAACCCTTGTTCGAACCCGATCCAGGCGAAACCAGGCTGTGGAACAACACCCGCATCATTGGCCTGTTCGACGCCAACGTCGATATGCCAGGCATCATTGAACAACTCAAACAGACTCTGGGCAAGCACGCGCCGCAGCAGATACAGGTCAACCCCCTCGAAGATAAAGACTGGGTACGGGCCTGGATGGACACATTCAAACCGATTCGTTTTGGCCAAAACCTGTGGATCTGTCCCAGCTGGCACACCCCCGACCAACCTGACGCCACCAACGTCATGCTTGACCCAGGTTTAGCCTTTGGCACCGGCACCCACCCCACCACCGCCCTGTGCATGGAGTGGCTGGATGCCAACCCACCGGTTGGCCTTGAGGTGGTGGATTTTGGTTGTGGCTCTGGCATTCTCGCCATCGCTGCTGCCCTACTGGGGGCAGCACACGTCGCGGCCATTGACCACGACCCACAAGCGGTATTGGCCACCAATGACAACGCCGAAAAAAACAATGTCAGCGACAAGGTCAATGCCCTGCTGCCACGACAATTTGCAGACCAGCCAGCCGACCTAATCCTGGCCAACATCCTCGCCAATCCATTGTTGGAACTAGCACCACGCTTTGCCGAACTGCTCAAACCTGGCGGCCAGATTGTGCTATCAGGCATCCTCGCCGAGCAGGCCGAACAGATATTGCAACGCTATGCAGAATGGTTTGACCTGCAATCGCCGACGCAACAAGATGACTGGGTACGAATCGACGGCATACGCCGTTAAGCCCAGGCTACATAACAGCATGTATACACACTGCCCCCATTGCGACACCTATTTCCGCATCTCCTCGGAACAGATAAAATCAGCCAATGGCGACGTCCGCTGCGGTCGTTGTTTTGGTGTTTTTAACGCCATCAAAAATCTGGCGGACAAGCCACCAGCAACCACTGACAGCGATCCAAAAGAAAAACCTCAAAGCGTTCCCGACCACGAAGATACAGTTAAAGAAAGCAGCAAAACCAGCCCTGCCGAGACAACCATTGAGTCCCGCCAAGACAGCCAGGAAAAGGCCACGCAGACGCATTCACAGCAGATCATTGAAGAATTTCAATGGCAGGCAAGCCCCCAGCCAAAAGGAAAACGCCTGACCTGGACATTACTAAGCCTGCCGCTATTGGCCCTACTGGGACTGCAATATGTCTATTACAACCTCAATCAACTATCCCAAAACAATCAATACCGCCCGGCATTGACAAGCCTGTGCTCACTAACAGGCTGTGAGTTACCACTATTTAAATCACCACAACAAATAGAGCTGGCACATCGCGACATTCGCGCCCACGCCAGAAAAAAGAATATCCTGGTGGTCAAGGCGACTATTACCAACCTGGCTGATATCACCCAGGCCTTTCCAATCATGCAGCTCAGCATGCAGGACATCACAGGCCACACCATCGCCGGCAGGCGCTTTCTGCCCAGCGAATACTTGGTCGACAACAGTCATATTGACGCAGGCATTGCCGCCAGGCAAAGCTATCAAATCCAGCTCAACCTGATCGACCCCGGTAAGGATGCCGTGGGTTTTGAGTTCGAATTTCTGTAGAAAATCCTCTGCAAAGCTTTTCTCCATACCCTGTTTAAGGGTAAAATCCGCGGTTCGGCTCAGAGGCCGCCCTCATTAACATTTGATCACAGGTTGGCAAGCGATTCATGCAGATTGGTCCCTACAAGCTAAGCAATAATTTAGTCCTGGCACCGATGGCCGGCATCACCGATCGGCCGTTCCGTCAACTATGCAAACGCATGGGTGCAGGCATGGCGGTATCCGAAATGGTGTCGTCAAACTCTCTGCTGTGGGGCAGTGAAAAAACCAAACGTCGCGCAAATCACGAAGGTGAAACCGAGCCAAAATCAGTACAGATCATGGGGGCCGACCCAAAACTGATGGCCGATGCGGCCCGCTACAACGCTGATAATGGCGCCCAGATCATCGACATCAACATGGGCTGCCCGGCAAAAAAGGTCTGTAACGTTGCCGCCGGCTCTGCTCTGTTACAACATGAAACCCTGGTCAAGAAAATCCTTGAAGCCGTGGTTGGCGCTGTCGACATCCCCGTCACACTCAAGATCCGTACCGGCTGGAACACTGACAACCGCAACGGCGTTGCCATCGCCCGCATCGCCCAGGAATCAGGCATCCAGGCCCTGGCCGTCCATGGCCGCACCCGCGCCTGCGCCTATCGTGGTGAGGCAGAATACGACACCATCGCCGACATCAAACAGGCCATCAACATTCCGGTCATTGCCAATGGCGATATCACCACCCCGGAAAAGGCCAAATTTGTGCTTGAACGCACCGGCGTCGACGGCATCATGATTGGCCGCGCCGCTCAGGGGCGACCCTGGATATTCCGCGAAATCGAACACTTTCTCAGCACCGGCGAAACACTGCCAGAACCACCCATTCAGGAAGTCCGCGACATCCTGATCGGCCATCTGCACAATCTCTACGAATTTTACGGTGAACACACCGGCGTACGCATGGCCCGCAAGCACATCTCCTGGTATAGCAAAGGGCAACGTAATGGCGGTGCCTTTCGTCAGGCGGTAAATCGCGTAGACAGCATTGAAGAGCAACTAAAAATGACCGAGGAATTCTTTGAGCGTGTACAGCAGGACATACAACAGGCAGCCTGAAATGACCGAAGCAAATGACGTGCCCAAGCCGTTTAAAGAGCGCCGCAGACAGCCGCTTCGTAATGCGGCCCGTGTCGCCCTGGACAACTATTTTAATGACCTGGATGGTGAAGAACCGTGCGGCAACCTGTATGAGATGATGATTGGTGAAGTCGAGCAGGCTCTGTTCAGCGCCATCATGGATCGTACCCGTGGCAACCAGTCAAAGGCCGCCGAGATCCTTGGCATCAATCGCAGCACCCTGCGCAAGAAACTCCGCCTCTACGGCTTACTGGATTAATAACAGCCAATATAGCCTGGAGAGCCTACCCCACGAAGTGCCTTGAGTATTGAACAAAGCGTAATCCGGGACAGGCATTTCACAATCGCCCTGGATTCTGTTTCACTCCATCCAGGCCACACATATTTTTTCAAACTTTTGGATAGCGACATCATGGCAACTATCAAACGCGCACTTATCAGTGTTTCCGACAAAACCGGCATCGTCGAATTTGCCCAGGCACTGAGCAACATGAATGTTGAAATACTTTCAACAGGTGGCACCTACAAGCTGCTGACCGACAACAACATCGAGGCCACAGAAGTATCCGACTACACCGGCTTTCCGGAAATGATGGCTGGCCGGGTCAAGACCCTGCACCCGAAAATTCACGGCGGCATCCTCGCTCGTCGCGGCATTGATGACGCCATCATGGCCGAGCACGGCATCAATACCATCGACATGGTAGTGGTCAACCTCTATCCATTCACAGAAGCCGTGGCCAAACCGGATTGTGACCTGCCTACCGCCATCGAAAACATCGACATCGGCGGCCCCACCATGGTTCGCGCCGCCGCCAAAAATCACAAAGACGTCGCCATCATCACCGATGCGACGGACTACGGCGTTATCCTTGACGAAATGCAGGAAAACAACCAAACCTTGAGTCACACAACCCACTTCCACCTGGCCTGCAAGGCATTTGAACACACCGCCGCCTACGACGGAGCCATCGCCAATTACCTGGGCAGCATCAGCGATGGCGGCCACAGCAATAATGACCGGCTCAATTTTCCACGCACCTTTAGCACCCAGTTCGTCAAGGCGCAGGACATGCGCTACGGCGAAAATCCACACCAGCAAGCCGCCTTCTATGTTGAAAGTCAGGCCAGCGAGGCCTGCATATCCAGCGCCATCCAGCTACAAGGCAAAGAACTTTCATTCAACAACATCGCTGACACCGATGCCGCGCTGGAATGCATTAAACAGTTTGAGCAACCTGCCTGTGTCATCGTCAAACACGCTAATCCGTGCGGCGTATCGATTGCCGACAGCCAACTTAAAGCCTACGACAACGCCTACAAGACCGACCCCACCTCAGCCTTTGGCGGCATCATCGCCTTTAATCGCGAACTGGATGCAGAAACAGCTCAGGCCATCGTCGAACGCCAGTTTGTTGAAGTCATTATCGCCCCCAGCGTAAGTGATGCCGCGGTTGAAATCGTTGCACAAAAGAAAAATCTCCGCCTGCTGGCTTGCGGCCAATGGGGTGACAGCCAAGCGGCACTGGACTACAAGCGCGTCACCGGCGGCCTGCTAATCCAAACCCGCGACAACGGCATGGTCAGCGTTGAAGACCTGAAGGTGGTCAGCCAGCGCACCCCTAGCGAACAAGAGCTGAAAGACCTGGCCTTTTGCTGGAAGGTAGCCAAGTTCGTCAAATCCAACGCCATCGTTTATGCCAATAACGGCATGACCATCGGTGTCGGTGCAGGCCAGATGAGCCGCGTCTACAGCGCCAAGATTGCTGGCATCAAGGCGGCCGACGAGGGCCTGGAAGTCAAAGGTTCGGTGATGGCCTCGGACGCCTTCTTTCCCTTCCGTGACGGCATCGATGCCGCAGCGGCAGCCGGCATTAGGGCCATCATCCAACCCGGCGGCTCCATGCGCGACGAGGAAGTTATCGCCGCTGCCGACGAACATGGCATGGCCATGCTGTTTACCGGAATGCGCCATTTCCGTCATTAATCACAGATCACTGGCAATAAAAAAGCCCGCAGATGCGGGCTTTTTTATTGCCAGTAAAACCTGGTTAGCAAGTCCTGCGACGCAGCAGCAACAATCCAAAGCAGAGCAGCAACAACGGATTAACGCTACCACTGCCGCCAGAATCATCATTTGAAGCGGCAGGTATCACCTGAGCCTGCGGCTGCTCTTCCTCTGCAACAGGCTCATTCACAACCGCTGGCTCATCAATCACAACAGGATCCGCCTCAGGATTATTGGCTGGTGCCGACACAGCCACCGCTGCCTGCAAGTCCTGAACACTGGGGTCAGCACTCTTTGGCACCGCAATTGCCACCGGGTCACGAATCACACCCAATGCAGGATTAGTATCAAACCTGTCGTTGTCGCGCAACGTCAGGGTCAGGGTCTTGTCCACCAGGTTAATCACGCCTCGCGATTCAATCGCACTCGGCTCACTCGGCAATATCTGCCACGTCCCCGTAACATCCAGCTTGCGAATCACCGCATCAGCGCTAATGACTGACTCCGGCGGCAGTTGAATCACCACCACCGTGCCGGCCTCCAGGTTAGCTGCGGTTGGAATATCCTGCACATCGAAATAAAACACTCCAAACGGCATGCTGTAATCAAGATCCGCCGTTGTTGCATCCAGGTTGCTTGGTGCAGCCACCGAAACCGGCGATACCGTCCCCGCACTCCCTGGCGCCAGCTCAATCACCATTTCACTACTGATCGGCTCACTGCCAATGCTGATACTGACCGTGGCTGGCGCTGAGCAAACAGATTGATCGCAGGCATAAAAGGTAAAGCTATCTGCGCCTGCAGCAGCAATATCGGCAGTGTAAATAAACTCAAATTCACCAGGGATCAGGGTCGGGGCACCCCGCCCCACCTCGCCCTGCAATGGCTGCTGAACCACCTGATAAAAAAGCGAATCGCCATCGACATCGCTGGCGCGCAACACACCGGTTACGGCCTCACCTGCATTGACAACCAGAGACTGGTTAAAGGCGACAGGTTCGGTATTGACTCCGGTTGACGCCCCCTGGTTTGCCAATGGTGCAATAAAACCATTCAGCGGCACAAATGCTCCATCTTCATAGGCACCGATATCACACCCTGCCAATGGACGACCATAACCACGCTGATCAATTGGCAGACAATGACTGCCCGCATCAAGGGCTTCGCTCCCCGCAAGCAAGGCATGGCTACGGGCAACGCCACCGTTATTGGCCAATGTTGCCAGTCCTGCCGTCGCCGAACTGAAGCTGCTGCTATCCGCCGTCAGATGACAGCTGCCGTCACTATCCAGATTAGCCCCCTGCGAAATCAACTCGGCGTTTGCGGCCCTGAAATAACAATCCTGATTAGTCGTGCTATTGGCAATAATTGTATTGCTTACCATTAACGAAACCTTGCCTTCAACATAAAGGCCGGAGCCACCCTTACCATTTTCCGGGGTGGCACTATCAATGCCGTTAGCACCATTGTTGGCGAAAGTGACATTTTTCAATTCATGCGCCACACCACCAAAACTGGAGTTGCCATTATGAAGGAACAGCCCACCGCCATTGCGATTGGCAAAGTTGCCACTGATGGTTGAGTTGATGATTTTCAAACTGCCAAGCAAATGATAAATACCGCCGCCATCAACACCAACAGAATGACCAATGATGGCGCTATTGTTGATTTCGAGCATGCGTCCCATCGCTGCGTTAAAAATCCCGCCACCCAAAAAGCTAGCCCCGCCATTGGCGCTGATCTCAGAATAATTGATACTGAGATTACCATCCAGGTTGTAGATCCCAGCCCCCTGGCCATCGGCCTTATTCTGATCAACCACGGAACGATTAAGCACTACAGTACCGTTAAAATTACTGATACCCCCACCCGCAACAAAGGCGTAGTTAAGCGTGATATTACTGTCATTCACGGTTAACTGGCCGCCATTGACATCAATACCGGCGCCGCCGAAGTCCTGGCCAAACTCAATCAGGCCATTACGTACGGTCAATGCATTTAACACCAGAACACCATCGCCATGCACTTGTATGACACGATCCAGCTTCATCGCATCAATCACCGTCTGATCAGCACCTTTGCCATTAATGGTGATCTCACTGACAACATCAAGATCACCGCTCAACGCCATGTCATCCCCGGTCCCGGCCAATGCAAAATTGTATACGCCAGCGGGCAACTCAATCACATCAGCTCCGGCACTGGCGTTGGCATGCTGAATCGCGGCACGCAGACTACACTGGCCTGAAGAGGTCATACAAACACCATCGGCAGTATTAACATCCGCCATGTCCACCAAGGTATTCACTTCGATAACGGCAGCAGAGGCCGAAGCCAGAAAACCAGCCGACAGCAAAACGCCCACACTCAAGGCCCTGCACACTTTAAACATATTCAACATCCCTCACACCAAAACAAACAAGCCCATCGGCTAATATTGGTCACGCCAGCCTTAAAGCTCGCAAAAATTATAATGATTCTATCATTCATTTCTAATCCCGCACAGGCCAAGGTAGTATTCGCGCAAGGGCTGTTGCGATAGAATATAACCCTATCTACCCAACAAAAAAGTCAGGAATCATATTCAAAATGAAGCTCTTAGTGATAGGTAGCGGTGGCCGTGAACACGCCTTGGCATGGAAAGCAGCCCAATCATCCAGTGTAGAAAAGGTCTTTGTTGCCCCCGGCAACGCTGGCACAGCGACTGAAGCCAAACTTGAAAACGTTGCCATCGGCGTTGAAGAGATTGACGCCTTGGTCAAATTTGCCCGGGACAATGCCATCGCCATGACCATTGTTGGCCCTGAAGCACCACTTGTGATTGGCGTGACCAACGCCTTCGAAGCTGCTGGCCTGCGTTGCTTCGGCCCCAGCGAAGGTGCCGCACAACTGGAAGGTTCAAAAGCCTTTACCAAAGACTTTCTTTCCCGCCACAATATCCCTACGGCTGACTATCAGAATTTCACCGAAACCGAACCGGCACTGGCCTATCTAAAAGAAAAAGGCGCACCGATTGTCATCAAGGCCGATGGCCTGGCGGCAGGCAAGGGGGTCATCGTCGCCATGACCCAGGATGAAGCCGAAACGGCGGTCAAAGACATGCTGGCTGGCAATGCCTTTGGCGAAGCCGGTCACCGGGTGGTCATCGAAGAATTTCTTAGCGGTGAAGAGGCCAGTTTCATCTGCATGGTGGACGGCAAAAACATCCTGCCCATGGCCACCTCGCAAGATCACAAACGTGTTGGTGAAGGCGACAGCGGCCCCAACACCGGCGGCATGGGTGCCTACTCACCCGCCCCAGTTGTTACCCCTGAAATTCATGACCGCATCATGTCTGAAGTCATCGAACCGACTGTTGCCGGCATGGCCGCCGAGGGTAACCCCTACACCGGCTTTCTCTACGCCGGCCTGATGATCGATGCCAGCGGCACCCCCAAGGTGATCGAATATAACTGCCGCTTTGGCGACCCCGAAACCCAACCGATTTTGATGCGCCTCAAATCCGATCTGGTTGAACTCTGCAACCAGGCTCTGAATGGCAAACTCGACCAGGCCAGCGCCGAATGGGACGAACGCGCAGCCCTCGGTGTGGTACTGGCCGCTGGCGGCTATCCCGGCAGCTACGGCAAGGGCGATGTCATCAACGGCCTGGCGGGTGCCGATTCCGCCGATGCCAAAATATTCCACGCTGGCACGGCTGAAAAAAATGGCCAGGTGGTCACTGCCGGAGGTCGGGTACTCTGTGCCGCCGCACTCGGAGACAGCGTCTCTGAGGCCCAGGCCAAGGCCTATGAACTGGCCGACAAGATCAGTTGGAACGGCATGTTCACGCGTCGCGACATCGGCAACCGCGCCATCGCCCGCGAGCAAAATACCTGACCGGCGATGAATCACTGGCATCTGCGCCAAGCCGCCAGCATCCTTCACGCTGGCGGCATTATTGCCTACCCCACCGAAACCGTCTTTGGCCTCGGCTGTGATCCCCTCAACCACAACGCCGTTAACCAGCTGCTGGCACTCAAACAACGACCAGTGGAAAAGGGCCTGATCCTGATCGGCGCCCGGTTTGAACACCTGCGGCCATTCATCGATATCAGTGATGACACACTGTTGCAAAAACTGCTGACACCGCCACCACAACCCACCACCTGGGTAGTGCCCGCCCGTCCCCACACACCCAACTGGCTCACCGGGCAGCATGACTCAATCGCCGTGCGCATTACCTCACACCCCATCGCCGCCGCAATCTGCAACCGCTTTCATGGCGCGATCGTCTCCACCAGCGCCAACCCGGCCGGACAGCCCCCGGCCCGCTCATCCCTCAGCGTCAAACGTTACTTCAACAAACAGCTCGATTACCTGCTTCATGCCAGCATCAACCCCCATAACCCGCCCAGCGAAATCCGTGATTTACTCAGTGACAAGCGCTTCCGCGGCAGCTGAAAACTGATAGAATTCCTCAACCATATTGAATAGACGTTTGAGAAGGACATCATGAGCGCACCGGACATTAATGCCGTCAAAGAGTATTTGCTACGCCTGCAAAACAACATCTGCAAGGAACTGGAAGCCGAAGACGGTGGCGCCCAATTCATTGAAGACGCCTGGGAACGCGAGCAGGGCGGTGGCGGACGCACCCGCGTACTCACCGATGGCGCAGTGTTTGAACAGGCCGGTGTCAACTTTTCCCACGTCTTCGGCAGTCAAATGCCCGCCTCGGCCACCGCCCATCGCCCCGAACTGGCCGGGCGCAACTTCCAGGCTATGGGGGTTTCCCTGGTGATCCACCCCCGCAACCCTTACATCCCAACCTCACACGCCAATGTGCGTTTTTTCATCGCCGAAAAAGAGGGGGAAGAACCCATCTACTGGTTTGGCGGCGGCTTCGACCTGACCCCTTACTATCCATTTGAAGATGATGTGGTGCACTGGCACCGTATTAGCCGTGAGGCCTGCGAACCGTTTGGCAAAGAGACTTATCCTAAATATAAAAAATGGTGCGACGAATACTTCTACCTCAAACATCGCAACGAAACCCGCGGTGTCGGCGGCCTGTTCTTCGATGATCTCAACGAACAGGGTTTCGACAAGAGCTTTGCCTTTATGCAAAGTGTCTGCGATCATTTCATCTTGGCCTACCGTCCCATTGTCGCCCGCCGCAAAGACACTGAATACGGCTCACGCGAACGCGACTTCCAGCTCTATCGCCGCGGCCGCTATGTCGAATTCAATCTGGTCTTCGACCGTGGCACCCTGTTTGGCCTGCAAACCGGCGGCCGCACAGAATCCATCCTCATGTCATTGCCGCCACTGGTGCGCTGGCAGTATAACTACCAACCCGAACCAGGCAGCCCCGAGGCCAAGCTATACGATGACTATTTAAAACCGCGCGACTGGCTTGCCGGTCAGTAGGCAACAGCAACACCCAAAGGGCCCTCAGCGGCCCTTTTTTTGCCCCCGGCTCCTGCAACAACCATATACCCGACTCCCCCCCCCGCATCAAAATAAACCATTACTCTTAAAAAACGACAAGATAGATATTGACTTATATTTAGACTAAATCTAATATGCATATCTGACGCACAAGACGTCGCAAATAAACAACCGACAAACCCTGTAGGAAGGATGACTAAAATGAAACAGACAAAATACAGTTTGTTGCTAGCCAGCGCCGCAGCCGCATTATTGGCCAGCAGCATTGTCAGCGCCGACACACTCCCAAGCATAGTGCCTGCCCCGGCCGACAATCCCACCACCCCCGAAAAAGTTGAACTGGGCAAACAGCTCTTTTTTGACCCGCGCCTTTCCGTTGACGGCACCGTGTCATGCAACTCGTGTCATAACATCATGTCCAGCGGCACCGATAACCGCCCCACCTCGGTGGGTATTGATGGCCAACGCGGCGGTCGAAGCGCACCCACTGTTTGGAATGCTGCATTTCTAAGCGCCCAATTCTGGGATGGCCGTGCAGCCACGCTGGAAGAACAGGCCAAGGGGCCACCATTGAATCCAATCGAAATGGGCATGCCAAGTGAAGCGGCAGTGGTTGAACGTCTAAACTCAATCCCTGGGTATGTCGAGCAGTTCAAGCTCGCCTTCG
This sequence comes from Gammaproteobacteria bacterium, assembly GCA_024277755.1. GTDB lineage: Bacteria > Pseudomonadota > Gammaproteobacteria > Tenderiales > Tenderiaceae > Tenderia. The sequence goes on from JAJRUN010000014.1 coordinate 17,793, forward strand.
GTGGCAAAGATGCCGTTAGCTACGACAACATGGCTAAGGCCATCGCCTCCTTTGAGCGCACCTTGATCACAGCCAACAGCAACTATGATCGTTTTCTTGCCGGCGAAAAAACCGCCATGTCAGAACAGGCCCAGCGCGGCAAAAAGGTATTTGAACAGAGCGGCTGTAACGCCTGCCACAGCGGCGGCAATTTTGCCGGACCCGAGCTGCCTATCGGCGAAGGTTTTTATCAGAAGTTTCCTGCCATCGCCAGCGACTATGACCACAAGTACAAGCTGAGTGAAGATAAAGGACGCTTTGAAGTCACCAAGGATCGGGCCGACATGAATAAATGGCGTGTCCCCAGCCTACGCAACATCGCCCTCACTGCACCCTACTTTCATAATGGTTCGGTTGAAACCCTGGACGAAGCTGTACGCGTCATGGCCAAGACTCAGCTCGGTCTGGACATAAATGACCAGGATGTGGACGACGTCGTTGCCTTTCTGCAAAGCCTGAACGGTGAATTTCCTGACATCAGCATGCCACGCCTGCCCGACACCATTAACAGCAGCCAGGTTGGCGGCATGAAATAAATGACAACAAACCTGTAGTCACACCTTGGGGCGCCACCCTCCCCCTAATCCGGCGCCCTTTTTTTATTTCTATTTAACTGAGACCTTTGGCAATTAACTTATTCCTGCGTTGAAATCACAATCAGCTGACGCAAAAATTGAAGTATCTCCTTGCCAAACACATCGTTATGATCTTTGATCAAACGCTTGTCCACCGTCACATTAAGGAATGGGTTTCGTGCCACGGTTTTGCCAAGGTGAATCAATTCCGTCGCACCATACTGCTGCACACCGCCCACCTGCTGCTGACGCCAAACATCCAGCACATCGGCATAGGCCGTATTTTTGGCTCGACTTGCAGGGCGCAATTGATGGGTTAGCAACGGCTCGAAATGCCCCACCGTACTTCTGTCCGCAGCACCTTCGTGATAGCTGACCGGACGACGACAATCATCACGGCTGATCGGCCCGTGTGTTTCAAAAAAGGTTGAGAAAATCCGCCCCATCGGGAAAAGATATTTGGTGGCCTTATCGGCTTCCGACGTCAGGATCACCAAACGTGGTTGCTGTTCAAGAAAATAACTACAGCGAGCCTGGGCCATGTCAAACAACGGCGCATAACGCAGCGCTTCAAATGCCGGATTAAGCAACACTACCAGATCACCAAAACCTTTGGCGGTATCGTTAAACCCTTTTTTCTCACGGCTGTCGACAAAACGGCTAGCTAGAATCTGTGACGTGGCACTGTAAACCGCCGCGCCACCAAAACTATGCCCCACAATCACCAAACGGCTCTTGATGGGTGGGTCCAGGGTGTTTTTTACATTACTGATCTCTTCAAGTTTAAGCAGTAATTCATCCATGCCAAGATGACCAACCTCTTGCGCGGTGCTCTTGCGGTCCCAGAAAGTTATGTTGTTCAAATAGGGCACATCAATGGACTCACCACGCCAGCCCACATATACCCCCACCACTTTACGTGGCGGTTTATTCTGCGCAGTGGCCAACTCGCTTTCCAGCTGACTGAGTTGCGCCAGACTGCCTTTGAAGCTCTCGACATTTGAATCTTGCGGCTTGGCATTGTGGTGCCAGCCGTGAACAAAGACATTGATTAACAGACTTTCATTCGCCGCCATGATGTAGAGTTCATCCAGCACCGCCTGCATCTGCCTGCGATTGCGCAGCTGACCCTGGTCATCAATCTCAACAAAACCAAGCAGATATTCTTGATCTGAGCTTGCCTGATGCAACTGAATGGCATGCTCTTCACAGGTTTTCTGCGGCGAAACCTGACAACTGGAAAACGCTTTTCGATAAATATCATTGGAGGCACAGCCCGACACCAGAAAAATCAACAGCACCAAAGATATTAACCGCCTAACAGACATAAACATCAAGAACCTCCCTGTTCTAACAGCCCGACTCCCGTAAACCTAACCCGGCTGACATGCTCCATCGCAATTCAGTGTAGACCATTGCGGCACATCTACATCCAATCGCACTGCCACCAGCTGGCCGCCCCACAGACAACCACCATCTAACGACAAGGCATTATCTCTTTCACCAATGCCCAGTGTAGACCAATGCCCAAAAACAACACGTTCATTTTGCATTTTACGGCCAGGCACCTCAAACCACGGCATGGTGCCCTGTTTTTGCATCCCCGGCTTGCCCTTAGCCTTTAACTCCAAACGACCATCGGCATAACAGAAACGCAACCGGGTAAAGACGTTGGCAATAAAACGCCATCGATCCACGCCTTCCAGTTCGCTAGACCAACAATCAGGCTGATTGCCATACATAACTTGAATAAACTCACGATAATCGTCACTGCGTAACTTGTTTTCCAGCTCACGCGCACATGATAAAGCCATTGCCAAATCCCACTGCGGCGGCAAGCCTGCATGAACCATGCTGTATCCCAGATCACGATCATGATGCAATAATGGTTGATGTCGTAACCAATGCATTAGCTCACCACGGTCAGGGGCATTAAGAATCTCGTCCAGAGTATCCTGCTTCAATTGCTTGCCAAATCCCTCTGCCTTGGCCAGCAGGTGCAGGTCATGATTTCCCAGCACGGTCACCGCACGGTCACCCAGGCCTTTGACAAAACGCAATGTTTCTAAAGACTTCGGACCACGGTTAACCAAGTCACCGCAAAACCATAATCGATCACTGCTCTGGTCAAATTTAAGTTGTAACAACAACTGCTGCAACTCATCAAAACAACCTTGAATATCACCGATTGCATAGGTGGCCACATTACTCTCCATCAAAATAAAAAACCGCTCAAAACGCATTTTTATCTTAACTGATTCAGAAAATAATTAATTAGCGCAGCAATATTCCACCTTAAGGGGCCTGCCCAGCAAAAAACCTTTCTCGATACTTCAGTAGACGCCCACCATCACCACTCCAAGCATTTTCTAAACAGCATATAACTCAATTACTTACCATCTTTTTTACAAGGAAAAAACACATCTCAAGTAAGCCCTAGCAGCGCCGATATTCATCCCATGATTCATGCAAATATTTTTCCGCTATGACGATTAAACAACGACTGTTTTTATTATCAGCCGTTATTACTGCTGCCGTTTTATCCATGCTGGCATTACAGCAATATACGACCAATCAGTCCGACCTTCTGAGACAAGGCATTACCACTCTGTTTGATGTAGAGGCTGATATGCAGGCCATGCTGGCAACTGAACGACAGTATCTGCTAACCCACAGCAAGGAGGCCAGAGATACTTTTTATCGCGAAGAAGAAGAGCTGGTGGAAGAACTGCATGAATTAGCTGAAATATTAGATCAACTGGGAATGGATGCAACACCACTGGAGCAAATCTATCGTGATCTGGATCGCGTGGTTTCACACTTTGTTGAACTCGAGCAACTGATTGAACAGATAGGACTGAATGAAACTGTCGGTTTGAAAGGTGTCTTGCGTAAGGCCGCGCATCAAGTCGAAGCGACATTTCACCAGGCCGGCAATGATAAATTAATGATTGACCTGCTGATGCTGCGCCGCCATGAGAAAGACTTTCTGCTTCGCCTGAACACAAAATATGTCGACCGTTATGAGGCTGTATACAGCAAATTGATTGCCAGTCTTGAACAAAGCCCGCTGGGTGTGCCCAGCCGCGATAACATTCTTGAGAATTTGAAGATTTATTCGGCCAATTTTCATCAGCTGGTGAAAGCCCAAAAACGTCTTGGTTTTCATGAAGAGAATGGCTTGCGTGCAGAACTGGGAAACAGTATCGAACTGACGTTGAAAAACCAACGTGTTCTGGTTAACGCCACAGCAGAGGCGATCAGACAGGCACGAGCAACTCAGGATAAACTTCTTTTCGGTGGCAGCCTGCTACTGATTTTAACACTTGTTAGCATGGCTTTATTGATTGCACGCAGCGTAACCCGCAGTCTGTCGCTCATCACGGAGGCGATGGAGCAGGTGGCCGATGGCAGCGCCGAACTGAACGCCAGTTTACCTGAAGAAGGTAAAGACGAAACGACCCATATTGCCCGAGCCTTCAACCTTCTTAGTCACAAGCTGGATAAAACAATAAGTCAAATACTGATGGTAGCATCCAATCTGTCGCAGAGCAGCATGCGGGCACAGGAGATCACGCAGGCAACTAGCAGCTCGATAGAGGAACAGGTTGAAGCCATTACCCATCTTAATGAATCCATCAGCCTGATGGCCGACAGCAGCCAACAGGTACGCACAGCTATCACCGAGGCGAGCGTCATGGCCCGTGAGGTACAGAACAAAGCCACAGAAGGCCGCGCAGTCGTGGATAATGCGGTGGTAGGGATGCAGGAAATGCAGGACGAGGTGGAACGCCTGGAACAGAGTATCAGCGCACTTACCGGTCATCACGAAGATGTCGGACAGGTGCTGGACATGATCGTTACCATTGCCGAACAGACCAACATGCTGGCATTGAATGCAGCGATCGAAGCGGCCCGGGCTGGTGAATATGGCCGAGGTTTTGCTGTAGTGGCAGATGAGGTGCGAGCCTTGTCACATCGCACCACTGATGCCACTGATGAAGTGCGCAAGCTAATGGATGCCATTCGCAACGGTAACCAGGAGGCCGTATCGCTGATGACGCGCAGCGCCGAAGCATCAGCGTCTAACATGGAACGCACACACGCCGCCGGTGAGGCCTTTGCCGTCATTACAGCTGCCGTTGATGAAATCAACGAAAGCAATGTTCAGGTGTCGGGCCTTTCCGAACAGCAGGCCGCACTGGCTGATGAGGTTCGCGATAACATCCGCCAGATTCACGACAGTGTTCATTCCCTGTCGGAGTTGGCGCGCAAAAACATTTCTGATAACGGCGACCTGTCGCAATATTCAGTGCAGCTTGAGTCGCTGGTTGCCGGACTTTCTGAGACAACACCAGAAAATAAGCACGCAGGGACTACAGTTGTAACACAGGATGATAATGTGGAGTTGTTCTAACCAATGCGGAAAAAACCGTTAAATCGCGTTTGTTTTTAATACCACCTGGCTAGCACTCAACCAGGCCCCACCTGCAGCCAAAAGGTCACCGGCCCATCATTCACCAACGCGACTTTCATGTCTGCGGCAAACCTGCCTGTAGCTACCTTGCCATGTCGCTGCCGTGCTTTTTCAGTCAGATAGTTAAACAGTTGTTCACCTTCGACAGGTGAAGCGGCGGGGGTAAAACTGGGACGGGTGCCTTTGCGCGTGTCGGCGGGCAAGGTGAATTGCGGCACCAGCAGTAATTCGCCATCAATGTCTTTCAGACTAAGGTTCATTTTGTCTGCGGCATCGGCAAAGACCCGGTATGTCAGCAGCCGTTCTAACAGACGGTCTGCCTGTGCTTTAGTGTCGCCACGTTCGATCCCCACCAGCACCAGCAGACCCCGGCCAATTTCGCCAACTATTTGATCATCAACTTTTACACTGGCTTCACTGACACGTTGCAGTAATCCAATCATGCCAGCAGCGCCGCCATCTTATCGGTGGCCTCAACCAGGGCGCTGCATGTGCCTGCCTGACTTGCGGAGTGACCGGCATCAGCAATGATTTTTAGCTCGGCTTGTGGCCAGGCTTTGTGCAGTTCCCAGGCACTTTCAATTGGGCAGACCATGTCGTAGCGACCATGCACAATCACAGCGGGGATGTCATTCAGTTTATGAGCATCACGCAGGATTTGGTTTTCTTCCAGAAAGCTGTTGTTGACGAAATAATGACATTCAATGCGCGCCAAACTCAAAGCAATAAACGGGTCATCAAAGTGATCGACCACTGTTTGTGACGGTTCTAATGTTGCGCAGCGGCCTTCCCATACTGACCAGGCTTTGGCGGCGGCCATGCGCTGCATTTCGTTGTTGCCGGTGAGTTGTTGGTAGTAGGCCTGTAATAGGTTGCCACGTTCTGCTTCGGGGATTGGCTTGAGATATGATTGCCAGTAATCAGGAAAGATCCGTGATGCGCCCTCTTGATAAAACCACTCTATCTCACGTGGCCGGCACAGAAAGATGCCACGCAGAACCAGGCCTGACACGCGTTCGGGATAGGTTTCCGCATAAACCAAGCCTAGCGTCGACCCCCAGCTGCCACCAAACACCAGCCACTTTTCAACGCCTAGCTTTCCACGAATTAATTCCATGTCGGCCACTAGCGCCTGGGTGTTGTTGCCTTTCAATTCGGCGTGCGGTGATGAACGACCACAGCCACGTTGGTCAAACAAAATTATTCGATATTTATCTGGATTGAAAAAGCGTCGGTGATAGGGTTCACAACCAGAGCCGGGGCCGCCATGCAAAAACACAACCGGGATACCGGCGGGATTGCCACACTCCTCCACATGCAGTTTATGTGGTGGTTCGACTTCAATCGTGTGATTAACGTAAGGTTCGAGGTGGGGATATAAATCAGACATTGGGCTTATCCTTTTATCGGATTGATGCTACCCAATATACAACCCCTCCCCCGAAATTGGGAGAGGGGCGACAACAACTACAATAGCTTTTAGCTGCGCGAGGCGCGCTTGCGTTCGTTTTCTGTCAGCAGTTTTTTACGCAGACGGATATGGTTTGGTGTTACTTCCACCAACTCGTCATCATCTATAAACTCAAGCGCCTGCTCCAGGGAATGAACCACTGGCGGCGTCAGCACTTGCGCTTCATCTGTGCCAGAGGCACGCACATTGGTCAGTTGCTTGCCTTTCAAGGCGTTAACCACCAGATCATTGTCACGCGAGTGCAGGCCGATAACCATGCCCTCATACACCTCGGTGCCGTGTCCAATAAACATGCGACCGCGTGATTGCAGATTGAAGATCGCATTAGTCAGGGCTTTACCTGGTGCGTTGGCAATCATCACACCGTTTTTACGTACACCATAGTCACCCTTTTTGAATGGCCCATAGTGATCAAAAACGCTGTAGATCAAACCGGAACCTTGGGTAGCGGTGAGAAATTCGGTACGAAAACCGATCAGTCCACGGGCTGGCATGATGTAATCCAGACGTACACGACCGTGACCATCAGGCACCATGTCTTTCAGATCACCACCACGGATACCAATCTTTTCCATGACGCCACCTTGATGCTGATCTTCCACATCAATCGTTACCTGTTCGTAAGGTTCTTGTGCTTCACCGTCAATTTCACGAATAATAACTTCCGGGCGCGATACACCCAGTTCAAAACCTTCGCGGCGCATGTTTTCAATCAGGACTGATAAATGCAGCTCACCACGACCCGAGACGCGGAACTTGTCAGGATCAGACCCCTGCTCAACACGCAAGGCCACGTTATGAACCAGCTCCTGGTCAAGACGATCTTTAATCTGGCGAGAGGTAACATACTTGCCATCTTTGCCTGAGAACGGTGAGTTATTCACCTGAAAAGTCATGCTTACGGTTGGCTCGTCGACCGACAATGGCACCAAGGCTTCAACGGCATTGGGATCACACAAGGTGTCTGAGATATTCAATGGGTCAAGACCGGTAAAACAGACGATGTCACCGGCTTGCGCTTCGTCAACTTCAATACGCTCTAGTCCCAAGAAACTATACAGTTGCAGAATGCGGCCGTTACGACGCTGGCCTTCGGTATCAACAATAGTCACCTGAGTGTTGTTCTTGACACGGCCACGAGTAATACGACCGATACCAATCACACCGGTATAACTGTTGTAATCCAGCTGCGAGACTTGCAACTGAAAGGGGTCATCCAGCTCAACCTGTGGCGGGTGAACGTAATCAACGACGGTTTGCAGTAGTGGCTTCATATCGCCATCACGCACATCAGGTTCCATACCGGCAAAGCCGCTCAGGCCAGAGGCATATACCACGGGGAAATCGAGTTGTTCGTCGGTTGCGCCCAAACGGTCGAACAGTTCAAACGTCTGATCCAGCGCCCAGCCAGGACGTGCCGCTGGACGATCGATCTTGTTGACTACCACGATAGGTTTGAGGCCACGGGCCAATGCCTTTTCAGTCACAAAACGGGTTTGAGGCATGGGGCCTTCCACTGCATCCACCAGCAACAACACGGAATCCACCATCGACAAAACACGTTCTACCTCACCACCAAAATCGGCATGACCGGGGGTATCAACGATGTTGATGTGATACTCGCCCCACTTGATTGCGGTGGGCTTGGCCAGGATGGTAATACCGCGCTCACGCTCCTGGTCGTTGGAGTCCATAGCACGCTCAGCCAACTGCACCCGATCACCGAGCGTGTCGGATTGTTTCAGGAGCTGGTCAACCAGGGTCGTCTTGCCATGGTCAACGTGAGCAATGATGGCGATATTACGGAGATTCTCGATCACGATGTGATGCCTCAAAAAAGAAGGAATGCTAAAAGACGCGCGATTATAGCCTAAATCCGACTTTTTCGCCTGCCTTTAGCCCCTGCCCACATTTTGTCATAGAAATTTCATCAGCCTGTATCAGATGTGTCATATAAACGGTGTAAAAATTACTCTCCGTTTATAACATTTGAGGATCAACATGAAATTCACCGTTAAAGAGTGGCCCGACAAAAGCGCTAGCCTGCTGACCGAAAACGGTTACAATCTGGCAACCTTCAGCAGCATGAGCGAGGCCCATAAAGTCTATGGCGAATGGAGAAAGTCTCAGCAGGCACAGGACTTCAGACGGCCTGACGCACCACTGAGCGAGGCAATTCGCGCTTAAATAAACCGCCCGCTAGACAGGATGCAGCGCTGCCAATGACCAGCGCGCCTTAGCCTGTATAGCGAGCGGTTCGGTTTGACCCGCCTGTAGCCGGACACTGCCAGCGTAGGCAATCATAGCGCCATTGTCGGTACAAAATTCTGGCCGCGGATAATAAAGCTGTGCACCATGACCTTGCACCAATTCGGCAAGCTGTTGGCGCAGACGCCGGTTGGCACTAACCCCCCCCGCCAACACCAAACGCTTTAGCCCTGTCTGCTTCAATACCCGACGACACTTGATGACCATGGTTTCAACCACGGCGACTTCGAAGGCAAGGGCAATATCGGCCTTGGTCTGCTCATCATTACCATTTTCAGCCAGCGTATTGACGGCAAAGGTCTTCAGACCGCTAAAACTGAAATCCAGCCCAGGGCGATTTGTCATGGGACGCGGAAAACGAAATCGATCGGGATTACCCTGTTCGGCCAGTGCTGATATTGCCGGGCCACCCGGATAAGCCAACCCCAGCAATTTGGCTGTTTTATCAAAAGCTTCGCCAGCGGCATCATCGACCGTATCCCCCAACAGCCGATAATGGCCAACGCCGTCAACTTGCACCAGCATGGTATGCCCACCTGACACCAGCAGGGCAACAAAGGGAAACTCAGGCACATCATCTTCCAGCATGGGCGCCAGCAAATGCCCCTCCATGTGATGCACGGCAACGGCGGGAATGCCCCAGGTCCACGCCAGGCTGCGGCCAATGCTGGCCCCCACCAATAACGCACCGATCAACCCCGGGCCAGCGGTATAGGCAACGCCATCGATATCTGCCTTTTTCAAACCAGCCAATTGCAATGCTTCTTGGATTAATGGAAGCGTTTTGCGAACGTGATCACGAGAGGCCAGCTCCGGCACCACGCCACCATACTCCATATGCAGCTCAATCTGACTGTACAAAACATCTGCCAACAACCCTTTCTCGGTATCATAAATGGCAATACCGGTCTCATCACAGGAGCTCTCAATTCCCAATACACGCATATCAACTTATCTCCAATAGTGCCGCTAGTTTAACAGCCTTGTGTAATTATGAGACTCAGGCAGAAAAACCATATATTTCTATCAGTTGCCAGCTATAATGGCCGGCTATTATCTGAAACAGGGTTCAAATAGCTCATGATCCGAGTCAGTGGTTTAACCAAGATTTTTGAGGGTGGCAACAAAGCCATCAACGATCTGTCGCTGGAAGTCAAACAGGGTGAAATCCTTGCTTTGCTTGGCCCGAATGGCGCTGGCAAAACAACAACCATCCGAGTGCTCACCACTCTGAGTGGTTTTGACCAAGGTGAAGTAGAAGTCGCCAGCTTCAATGTTGATAGCGATCCGGAGTCTGTCCGTCGCGCCATTGGCCTGGTAGCCCAAAAAACAGGGGTTGATCACTTTCTAACCGGCCGTGAAAACCTGGTGTTACAGGGCCGCCTCTACAGAATGAATACCGCTGAGATCGAATCACGGATTATCGAGTTAGCCAAATATTTTGAGCTAGACGACTCCCTCGACCGCACAGTAATGACCTATTCTGGTGGCATGCAACGCAAACTCGATATCGCTACTGCCTTGATTCATAAACCAAAAGTTCTGTTCCTGGATGAACCAACTCTGGGGCTCGACATCAAGAGCCGTCAGAATTTGTGGCAATACATCAATAAACTAAACATTGAACAGGGCCTGACCATATTGCTCACCACCCACTATCTTGAAGAAGCTGACCACCTGAGCCACCGCGTTGCGATTATCAACCAGGGAAAAATCCAGATCATCGACACCCCTGAAGCCCTTAAAAATGATATTCATGGCGATGCTGTCATTCTTAATTTTGACAGCCAAGGCCCTGAGACCGGCGATTTCACCTATGCCCTGCATGAAGACCCAGAGATCAAGGATGTTGTCTGGCAAAATGACAAACTTCACGTCTACGTCGACAATGGCGGCAGCGCTGTACCCAAGCTTGTCCACCTGGCCGAAGAAAAAGGACTGCTCATCAAAAGTCTTTCCCTGTCACAGCCGAGCCTGGATGATGTTTTTCTGAAATACACCGGTACCACTTTGGATGAAGCAGTGAAAGAAGAAGGTGACGAATGGTGGCACCAGTGGGCAGGCAAAGGCGGTGGAGGTAAATGGCAGAAGAACTGGGATAAATGGCAGGACAAGATTGAAGAAAGTGGTTCTGAAGAAGATAAAGCTGGCTGGCAAGATAAAATGCAAGAATGGCAGAACAAGGACGACAGCGGTCAGAATGGATCAGCCAGCCCAACTAAAACCGATAATAGCCCGCAACAACAAAGTGGCAAGCAGCCTCAAGGCGACGGGGAAAAGTCGCAGAAGACTAATGACCAACCACAACAGTCTACTGACAAACAATCGGAATCAGATAAACAACAGGACTGGCCACAACAACAGTGGGCTGGCAAAGATCAAGGTGACTGGCAGAAATGGCAGCAACCTGAAAAAGATAAATAAAGACCAGCCCCACGCTAAAGAATTTTAAAGAGAGAGTTATTGTGTTTGCAGATACCTGGCACCTGTTTCTGAAATATACCAAGATCACCCTGCGCATGCCGCTGTGGACCTTATTCACCCTGATCCAGCCATTACTATGGCTGATCATCTTTACCCAACTGTTCAAAAACTTTGTTCAGGCACCCACTGACGGTGGTAGCTACATAGATTTTTTCGTGCCCGGCGTACTAGTGATGACAGCGCTGTTTGGCTCATCATGGTCAGGGGTTAGCCTGCTGCGCGAAATCACTGCCGGCTCCGTGGATAAGATGTTAGTTTCGCCAGTCTCCCGTGTTGCCATCGTTCTCAGCCGGGTAATGCACTCAGCGGTGCAGGTGGTATTACAAACCCTTACCATCATGCTGGTCGCCTGGGCCTTTGGTGCCAATCTAAACCTGGACCCCATCAATCTACTCCTGGCGATGGTCAGCATCTTTCTGCTGGGCGTTGGCCTAGCAGCGCTTTCAAACGGCTTTGCCATTATTCTACAACGTGAAGAACCACTGGTCATGATTGGCAATCTGATGACATTACCACTGATGTTTCTGTCCACAGCCATGGTGCCAAAGCAATTCATGCCGGGCTGGATAGAAGCAGTCTCGCTAATCAACCCAATCACTTACGCCGTGGAGTCTGTTCGCGCAGTGTTGGTCGGCACACCGGACCTGGGCACCTATGGCTTTGGCGTCGGCATCATGTTTGTGTTTGCGGGTTTGTCACTGGCCTGGGCAGTCAGCGCCTTCAATGGGCTGCGTGATTAAAAAACAAAACACCAAGTGAGCAGCCAGCACTCATTAAGAGTGACCCCGTCTATGAGCCTGCCCCACGGCGTTCTTCGATAACTTTTCTGGCCCCTACCGAGGGCTTGCGCTACCCCGCTCGCCATTCGCATATCTCAATGTAGCGCGATGCTAGAAGTTCATCCGCATACCTGCATTGATGGAGTTTTTGCTAAAACTCCCCAATGAAGTACTTTGCCGCCCTTCTATCGACTGCAATTCATTAAAGATAAAACCCACCGGAAGATTAGAGTACTGGTTTGAAAAACGGTAATCTGCAAAAAGACTGACCCAGGAATCAACACGGTAATTTATCCCGCCTCCAAAACCAAAACTAAAGGTACGGCGGAAACGCTGAAACCTGGTTCCTGAATCACCATTATGATACATATTCAGTGAGACACGCCCATCGGCATACACTGACAATGATTCATCGAGACGTTTGTCAATTCGACCATTCACACCATGCCCCGTGTAAGCATAGTCACTGCCCTGAACATTTCGGCTGTTATTGATCGTTAGCGAGTAACCATAATTCAAATAGACATTGTTTGGCCCGACATGATTACGACTTAAGCTCAGATTTACTGTATCCGCATCAAAAAATGGATTGGTTGATGAACCAAACCCCTTGTAGCTCAAATTCGCTCGATAGCCGACCCGGTTCTCGTCCATCCAACTTGCTGAACCCGTTAGGGTTTGTGTCACCGTTGAGCTTTGCTCTGGCCTAAGGACACTCGACTGAGCATTCTGAGCAAGCCCTAAGCTCCAGTCGTAACCCCATTTATCAAATAACAAACTTGGCACCACTGAGAAATTAAAGAAGTCATATTGAGCACGATGATAGATTGAATAAGAAGGGGAAACATTAACAGACAGTTTCATACCCTTTCTTAACTTATAGCGATAATTAACTCCCGCATATAAATCAGAACGGTACTCAAAATACTTTTGCTCACGCGCACTATTCATATTGTCATCAAAACCAACCGAATAGCCAACTGAATAACTAAAACCATTGGTCTGACGCTGAAGATAATCCATTCTATCCTTTGCTCGTTTTTTTAAACCTGACGGAATTCTCTGAGCCAAAGTCACAGCCTTATACTGATTGATTGCCTTTTTTTCTTCTTCCAGTTGCTCATAAACATACGCAACACTCATTCTAGCCCGATGATAATTTGGATATTTCTCAATAATTTTCAGATACCAATCAACCGACCTTTCCAGCTCGCCCTGTTGTGCGGTAGACACCGCCAAGCCCCATAACACGGCCAGCTCATCAGCCTTCATTTTATTGGCACGTAAAAAGTTTTTTTCTGCCTTTACCGCATCACCATTTTTCAATTCAAGATTAGCACTTGCTATCAACAACCTTAACTCCAATCTATCCCGACCCGCCTCATCAATATGTCCGGCAAGACCCATTTGATACGCTGAAACAGCCTTTTCAAACTCACCAGAATCTTCATAAACAAGACCCGACTTTAAGAAACCATCAGCATAATCAGGCCCTATCCGCATGGCATTTTCAAAATACTTAATTGCTTCATCACGGCGCCGTTGCTTCATCAACAAGTCCCCCATACCCACCAACGTAACCACATCTTCTGGCGTTTTCTGTAGCCTGGCTTTTAGAGCGGCCTCATCGGCCAGCATGCCACGCACTGACGTCAGGTTCCAACGCTTCGCAACTTTATCAAGGGTATTCTGAGCGGCTTTGCCAACTGGGGAGGCCGGTGCTCTAGCAACAACAAAATCCAATCCGCGAACTGCACTTAACACATCCGAAAGTTCAAGATTAATAATGGCCAGACGATAACGCGCATCCAGGTTGTCTGGCTGAACCGCTAAAACTCGTTGATATGCTAGCTTAGCCCCTTCATAGTCTTTTTTATTGTGCAAATAACCAGCCACATTCATATTGGCTATCACATGATTTTCATCCAATTTCAAAACCTTCTGAAACTCGGCATGAGCAGCATCTCTATCGTCCGCCTGAACATATGCAAAAGCTTTCAACACTCCCACCTTAATCCTTGCAATACGTTCAGCGCCAAGCTAATCCGCATTTGCTATTGCTTGCTCATAATATTTAATCGCTTTTTTTGGCTGACGTAGTGCTTCGTAAACACCAGCAAGGTAAAAGGCGACAGCGGGGTTATTTGGTGTTTGTTGAAGCAAACGCTCATAAGCAAGTCTAGCCTCATCAAACAAGCCAGATCGTGCATAGGTGGTTGCAACAACCTCCAGCATTGTTCTATTGCCTTCATGGTCAATCATCAATGCACGACCGATTTCTAAAATTCTGTCTCGGTCACGGTTTTCTAATGCTAACCTTAATCGCAGTAAATCCATTTCAAGTGATGTTTGTTTGGCATATCGAAAACTAGGCCCTGCCCCAGCCAAGGCACGTTCATATTCCTGAACAGCTTCCTCGCCCTTACCAATTTCTGTTAATGCTTTGGCTAGCGCCAGCCTGGGCAAGGGATTTTGAGCCGGGGTTACAGCAACTGCGCGTTGTATCAGGTCAAAACCTCGAACATGATTGCCTTTTCGAAAATTGATGACAGCCAACTGATACAGCGCCTCCCCAGATTTTGGGTCGAGAAGCAAAACATCTTCATAAAATTTTATGGCCGCAGCGACATCACCCTGCTTCAGGGCACTGCGACCGGACCTTTTCAATTTTTCAAGCTGTGCAGCTGCCGCCCCCACATCAACATCTGCCAATATATCCTGAGCTGAAGCGGGTGTTAGCGACATAGAAATGCAAAAGAACAACACACATGACAGCACGGATATCATTTTTTTACATGACAGGCTCATATGAAAAATCAAAAATAAATATTCATTTTGAATAGCGCCTTCCAGCCATCAAAACTCAACCTGATCGCAGTATAATCCTCTTGATCCACCGGCACTTCAGCTAGATATTGCAGATTACCTGTTAAAGGGTCCAGCCTTTGCGGCAACCAGATATTCACATTATCCGTTGATAAAAAATCTACTTTACTATTTCCATCGCCTAGATTTACACGTTTAAATCCTATTATATATGAAGCATCAAAACCAAAAGACAGCCAATCACGGACAAAATAATCAATACCAAACCCAGGCTGGAGCATCATCAACCCGGTCGCCTGCGACTCCAGTATCATTGATTTTTTTACCCCTTCCGCATCACCGGAAGTAAAAAGAAAGATCAGATCTTCTCTATAATCAATATCAAA
>JAJRUN010000015.1 GCA_024277755.1 Gammaproteobacteria bacterium
TTACAGTTGGTTGAGTTTATATTTGTTTGATTCAATTGCCGAGGTGCAGGACTATGCAACTTCATGGTTATGGTTTTACAATAATGAACGCCCTCACAAGGCGACATGGAGGGTTACCACCAAGATATATGTTGGTAGTAGCCACGTGACCTCTACTTTTTAGCGCGGCTATAAATGGGGGGATTACCAAAGTCCCCGTTACCGTAGTCTCGGTAAAACCTATGCGAGTCTCCCCAGCATAGCTGGGGGTTTACCCAATTGAATTACAAATCCAGGCCTTTCTATTTTGCTACCTAGGGGGATGTTCTCTGGACATCGCTAAATTTAATTTATGACTAAAAGAAGCGTAGTTCAATGTGTCTACACGGGATATTTTGAGAATAAAAAAGGCTCACGTAATCTACGTAAGCCTTTGAATTTTATGGTGGGCCGTCCGCGATTCGAACGCGGGACCAATGGATTAAAAGTCCACTGCTCTACCAACTGAGCTAACGGCCCGAAAGAGGGCGTATTCTAGCCTAAAGTTTTGCCCAATACCAGCCCCAAATGCGATGTTTTTCAACAGCTTTACTGAAACTTGTATGCTGCGACGGCAAAACGGCATTTAGTATGAAACAGATCAACCTTCATCAACATAATGAGTTGGATCAGAAACCCCTGCCGCAATAAAACCGGCGGCACGCAGACGACAAGAGTCGCATTCTCCGCAGGCACGGCCATCATCATCGGCGGAATAACAGGAGACTGTCTGGCTGTAATCGACACCAAGCGCTATTCCCCGCTGAACGATGTCAGCCTTGCTCAAATCAATTAACGGGGTATGGATGGAAAAACTTCTTCCCTCTACGCCAGCCTTAGTGGCCAGGTTGGCCATCGTTTCAAAGGCTTGAATAAACTCAGGCCGACAATCAGGATAACCAGAATAGTCCACTGCATTGACACCAATAAAGATATCATAGGCTTCCAGCACTTCAGCCCAGCCCAAGGCCAGAGAAAGAAATACGGTATTGCGGGCTGGCACATAGGTGACGGGAACACCTTCACCCGGAGTGGTCGGTACATCAATGGCAGCATCCGTCAGGGCAGAGCCACCAAAATCTCCTAGGCCCAACTGGATAGTTTTATGCGCCCTGGCTCCAAATGCCATTGAAATTCTTTCAGCTGCCACCAATTCGGCACGGTGACGTTGGCCATAGTCAAAACTGAGTGCGTAGCAATCGTAGCCCTGGCTTTTGGCAATTGCCAAACAAGTTGCTGAATCCAGCCCACCTGATACCAGTATGATGGCCCGACGTTGCTTAACGACCTGGCTCATCGCCCCAGAGAACCTTGTGCAGCTGCAATTGAAATCTCACTGGCAAACGATCTTCCACAACCCAGTCAGCCAATTGTTTGGCATCCTGCTGACCATACGCGGGAGACATCAAAATTTCGCAACAATCAGCCAATTCGGAACGAATAATCATCTCCTGCGCCCACATGTAATCATTGCGATCACAGATGACAAACTTGAGCTGATCATTTGCGCCCATGTATTCAAGATTTTGCAGCAGGTTACTCCCCTGCTCATCAGAAGCAGGCGTCTTCAGATCGACCACCTTTGAAACCCTGGCATCGACCTGACGAACATCCAGCGCGCCACTGGTCTCCAGTGAAACATTGTAACCCTCATCACACAGGCGTGTTAACAGGGGCAGACAATCGGCCTGTGCCAGCGGCTCACCCCCCGTCACACAAACATAACGAGTTTCGTACTGCCCCACCTGTTCGAGCACCTCGTCGATTGTCTGCCATTCGCCACCTTGATAGGCATAAGTTGTATCACAGTAACTACAACGCAACGGGCAGCCGGTCAGGCGCACAAATACTGTCGGAAAACCCACTGTGCGAGCTTCACCCTGGAGGGAAAAAAAGATTTCTGTAATTCGCAGCTTGGCCTGCTGCAATGAGGCATTTTCTAATTCAGTCACGACTAAAAACCTAAGGCTATCGACCTTCTAAACGCATTTTCTGCAGGCGATTTTCTGCCAGACGTCCAACCGTTGTATTTGGAAAACGGGCAATCACAGCTTCCAACGTCTTGCGCGCTGACTCCCAGTTGCTTAGCTCGTAATAGGTATACCCCAGTTTCAGCATTGCATCGGCAGACTTACTGCTATCCGGATGCAGTTCCAGAACCTTACGAAACTCCTGCCCCGCCACTTCAAAATGACGAGTGACGTAGTTGGCCTCGCCCAGCCAATATTGGGCGTTATCCGTGTAATTACCACTGGGGTAGCTAGCCAAAAATGTCTGAAATGCCAAAATTGCCTTGTCATACTGACCTTGCTTCAGCAAGTTAAAAGCTTGTTGATAAGTTTCACGCTCTACAGCTGGATCAGCGGCGACAGAAGTCGTTGTTGTTGCAATCGAAGCAAGAGGTAGCGATGGCGCAACAGCCGTCGCTGTACCAGACACAGTTGGCATGACGGCTGCCGGTGCTGTCACTGGCGCAGACGGTTTACTGGCAGCCAATTCCAACTGACGTAAACGCCTGTCCATGTCCAGATAAAGGTCTCGCTGACGCTGTTTAATTGTTTCAATGGCATATCCCAGGCTTTCCAGCTCACCCTGCCGTTCTTGATTTTCGGTTTCCATGGTATCGATGCGCATTAACATGTCCACCAGCGCTTCATTATCCAACAAACGTTCAATACGTCTGATCCGTTCTTCAAGAGACGTCACCGCCTTTGGAGCGACAACCGCCTGCGTCGTCACGGAACGTGGTTGAGGTGCAGCACTGGAACGATCAATGACTGGAGGTAAATACTCTTGCGCCTGGACAGTCAAAGGGGTGGCCGCCACTAAACCGACAACAGCCACCCCCATCCAGGTCCATCTGGGACGTTTAAACATCAATTAATTCCTAATAAAGAAACTCAACACGGCGATTCATGGCCCACGCATTTTCATCATGGCCCATAACCGCCGGACGCTCTTCACCATAGCTAACCACTTCAATCTGTGAGCCAGACACACCTAACAAGGACATAATCTGTTGAACTGATTTACCACGACGTTCGCCCAAACTCAGATTATATTCTCGTGTACCACGTTCGTCACAATGCCCTTCAACGACAATACGCACAGAAGGGTTGGCACTCAAATAGCGAGCATGCGCTTCGATGATTTCACGTGCTTCCGACGTGATTTCGCTTTTATCGAAATCGAAATAAACAGTACGCTTGGCCAGCATGCTGTCAGGGTCTTGCAATGGGTCACCAACAAAACCGCCATTACCTTGAATGCCACCCACCTCAACACCACTGCCCATTCCGGAGCCCCCCATTCCATCACCAGTTGTTGTCATCGCAGCATCACCAGCGGTCAAATCTGTCTCCGTGGTGCTTGGTGTGGTCGAACAACCCCACAACATGGCTACTGGCAACAAAATAGCCAGAGTTCTCGTAAAAGCGTTCATCGCTTGCTCCTCACATTTATTTATTTATAGTTAAAAAAGGTCCCCAAACGGGTTCACGCGCATCACCATCTTCATTCAGGGCGATACGTTGCTGCACACGGCCATCCACCGAAACCGCCGCCAGCACCCCTCTGTTTAAATACTCAGTCGCGTAGATGATCATACTACCATTGGGGGCAAAACTAGGCGACTCATCCAATCGACTTTTGGTAAGAATCTGCATGAAACCGCTGTCTAATTCAAGTACAGCGATGCGAAAATTGCCGTTTTGGCCGCTAACCATCGCAATCCGTTTACCGTCGGGCGAATAGGTTGGCTTGGCATTGTAACGCCCCTCAAAGGTTAAACGTTTGGCTTTACCGCCATGTGACGAGATCTGATAAATCTGCGGTTTGCCACCACGATCTGAGGTAAAGACTATATTTTGACCATCTGGCGACCAAGCCGGTTCAGTGTCGATGGCCCGGTGATGCGTCAGACGCTGCAATTTACCGCTGGCCACATGCATGACATACAACTCGGAATTACCATCCTTCGACAAAGACATGGCCAAACGGGTTCCGTCAGGTGACCACGATGGCGCACCGTTAATCCCTTTAAAACCAGCCAGTTTGCGTCGTTCTGCCGTAAAAACATCCTGCACAAAAATCATTGAACGGCGATTTTCAAACGAGACATAAGCCAGCTTTCGACCATCCGGCGACCATGAGGGAGACATGATGGGTTGACGGGAACGAATCACCAGCTGCGGGTTATGGCCATCAACATCGGCAACATAAAGGGCATAATAACGAACATTATTGGTGCGCCAGACCTTGGAGGTGATATAAGCCATGCGGGTATTAAAGGCTCCCTTATCACCGGTCAGGGTTTCGTAAACAATGTCGCTGATTTGATGAGCGATACGGCGTAGATCTTTTGCGGGCACAGAAAAACTATAGCCAACCAACTGCGTTTCACGATTAACATCAAACAACTGAAATTGAATTTTGTACAAATCACCCACTGCCGTCATCCGCCCAATCACCAGGCTGGATGTCCCCAGCAAACGCCAGTCGCGATAATTGATCTGCGTGCCATCCTGTGGCCGCGACAACATATCGCCCCTAGGTAATGGCGCAAACAGGCCGCTGCGGCGCAGATCACCACTGACAATCTCCGCCACATCCTGCGGTGGATTCATGGCTGGCCCCTGCCAGCCAAACGGCACCACAGCGATGGGCAGAGCACCATCAACCCCTTGGGTGATATCAATCGTCAGACCAGCCCTGGCCATGCCACTCAGCAACAGGCCGAGACACAAAATTCGAAACAGTTGAGCAAATACGTTCAAAACTAGTCCTCAGGTCTAAAATCGAAGCTTATTTCGCGGAACTCGTCCATTAACTCCGGCGATATGGGAAAGGGCAATGGTGAAGCGCTAAACACCGCATTTTCAACCGAGCTGTCAAATAAACGGTTGCCGCAACTCTTGACCATTCGGGCATCAAGCACCTGTGCTGTACCAGCACCTGGCACTAGCCGCACAGTCACTGTGCAGGCAGTCCCGGCACGCCAACCCGATGGCCGTGCCCATTTGCTTGAAACACGCTGCTGAATCATGCCTATTATTCTGCTTCGCTCATCTCTCAGGGCTCGTTCTCTAACCGCATTCAACGCCGCCTGCTCTTCGGCCATCTGCTGTTGACGAATCAAATCTTCTTCCGCCCGTCGCTGTTCATCGGCTCTACGTTGTTCATCCAGTTTTTTCAGTCTTTCAGCTTCGGCCTTACGCTTCTTATCCAGCTCGGCCAAGCGCTTTTTCTCAGCCGCCTGTTTCTTTTTCAGCTCAGCCTGTTGACGTTTTTTCTCAGCCGCCTGCTTCTTTTTCAATTCAGCCTTGCGCTTGTTGTCCGCCTCAGCCTTTTTACGCTTTGCCTCAGCTTTACGTTTCTTTTCCTGCTCGACCTTGCGCTTTTTCTCTGCTGCCTGCTTCTTTTTCTGCTCGGCCTGTTGACGTTTCTTTTCTTGTTCAGCCTTACGTTTTTTCTCGGCTTCTTTTTTCTTTTCTCGCTCAGCCTTGCGCTTTTTTTCGGCTTCTTTTTTCTTTTTCAATTCGGCCTGACGTTTTTTTTCCTGCTCAATCCTACGCGCCTCAGCCTTGACCTTTGATTCATCAATCATTACCGCTTGAATCACATTTGCCTTGGGAGCTGATAGTTTGTGTTTTGAATTCCAGTCGATATTAAACGATAGCGCGGCAAGCAAGAGCAGATGAACTGCCACTGCAAAAACAAAAGCCCGGGGATTTTGGCGCAAAATATTCAGCATATTGGAATCGACAACTCCTACCGCGCCTTACTTCTGTTCAAGCTCGGAAGGGTCAGTTTTCAGACCTACACTTGGGGCCCCCGCCTTCTGCAACAGCACCATAGCCTGAATCACAGCACCGTAGTTAACATGGGTATCCGCTCCCACCATCACAGGTGTATCAGGGCTGCGATCCAGCACAATGGCGACACGACGAACAATCTCATCATCTTCGACAGCTTTTTTCTCATCACCACCGACATTAAGATAATAACGGCCTTCGACGTCCACAGTCAGCACGATCGGTTCTTTTTCCTTCGCGTCCAACGGCGCTGCACTGGCCTCTGGCAGATCAACCTTTACCCCTTGAGACAGCAAAGGTGCGGTAATCATGAAGATCACCAGCAGCACCAGCATCACATCAATATAGGGAACAACATTAATCTCGGCCATGGGTGCACGGCGTTGACGTTGACGTTGCGACACCATGACTAATCCTTCTCACTGACTGGAGTATGGGCCTGGCGCTGCAAGATGGATGTAAACTCGTCAACAAAATTATCGTAATGACTAATCAGGCGTTCAACATCAGTGCGAAAACGATTATAGGCCACCACCGCAGGAATCGCTGCAAACAGCCCCATGGCTGTGGCAATCAAGGCCTCGGCAATGCCCGGCGCAACCATCGCCAGCGTCGCCTGTTGAACATTACCCAGGGCACGGAATGAATTCATGATGCCCCATACCGTACCAAACAGACCGACATAGGGGCTGGTGGAACCTACCGTGGCCAGAAAACCCAAACTGACTTCAAGGCTGTCTGCCTCACGATTCAGTTTTACCCGCATCGCCCGTTGTGCTCCTTCAACCACGGCCATCGGTTCAGGCTCGCCCTGCTGACGCAGTTTGATGAATTCCTTAAAACCGGCTTTAAAGATACGTTCCAGACCACGCGACTCGGAATTCGAGCTGACTTGTTCATACAAACGGGCCAGATCACCGCCAGACCAAAAGCGATCTTCAAACGAGATCATATCCTCGCGCGCCTGTTTCAAGACTTTCAACTTGCTAAAGATAATGGTCCAGGCCATCACCGACACCACCAGCAGCAGCAACATCACCAGTTGTACCAGCACACTAGCATTGACAATCAGGCTCACAATCGACATATCAGCCACGAGAAATCTCCATTTGTAAAAAATCAGGAATAGGGCAAGGACGAAATGACTCAACACCAAGACAGGCTATTTTCACCTGACCACGACACAATTCAGTCTTCGTCTCAGCATCCATTCGCGTTATTGTTTGCGCAAAGGTCAAACTGGCCCGGCCAGACTTAACCAGCCTTGATGTCACTTCAAGCTGGTCATTAAACCGGGCCGGTTTAAGATAATCCAATTTCACATGAAAAACAGCAAACAACAGCCCTTCTTGCTCAA
>JAJRUN010000016.1 GCA_024277755.1 Gammaproteobacteria bacterium
AGTGTTTTGATATCAGCCATACCATGGGGGAAGCGACGGTGGCTTCATGCGTGGTGTTTGATCAGGATGGTCCGCGCAATAGTGATTATCGCCGTTTTAACATAGAAAATATCACCCCGGGTGATGATTATGCTGCTATGCACCAGGCTCTGACACGCCGCTATACCCGCTTGAAAAAAGGCGAGGGAAAGTTGCCGGACATCCTGTTTATTGATGGTGGCAAGGGCCAGTTAAGTCAGGCACGTGAGGTGATGACCGAGTTGCAGGTTACAGAGGTTGTTTTGGTGGGGGTGGCGAAAGGGGAAGGGCGCAAGCCAGGTCTGGAGACGCTGTTCTTGTCTGGACAGAGTCAGCCGATTATACTGCCGCCAGATTCGCCAGCCTTGCATCTGATTCAGCAGATCCGTGATGAAGCGCATCGCTTTGCCATTACCGGCCATCGCCAGCGTCGTGGCAAGGCACGAGGCAAATCGCCGCTGGAAGGGATTGCCGGGGTAGGGGCCAAGCGCCGCCGTGATCTGCTCAACCAGTTTGGCGGTTGGCAGGAGATCGCCCGGGCAGGCGTCAATGATATAAGCAAAGTTAAAGGCATCAGTCAGGCGCTGGCACAGCGCATCTATGACGCCTTCCATGTAGAATAGATACGATGACAAATATCCCAAATATATTGACCTATATCCGTATCATATTGATCCCGGTATTCGTTTTGGTCTTCTTTTTGCCGTTTGATGGAGTCAATGTTGCTGTTACGGCTATTTTTGGCGTTGCTGCTATCACTGATTGGCTGGATGGCTATCTGGCACGTAAATGGAATCAGACCTCGCGCTTCGGTGCCTTTCTTGACCCGGTGGCAGATAAGTTAATTGTTGGTGTCGCTTTGGTACTGCTGGTGCAGGCCAATCCCAATGCCTTGATGTCAGTGGCGGCGGCGGTGATCATCGGTCGTGAAATTACTATCTCGGCACTGCGTGAATGGATGGCTGAGATTGGTGAACGTGCACAGGTTGCCGTGTCCAGTATAGGCAAATGGAAGACAGCGGCGCAGATGACGGCGTTGTTATTATTACTTTATCGTGAACCCTTGCTTGGAATCCCGGTGTATACAGTGGGTATGGTGTTGCTTTATGTTGCCGTTATCCTGACACTTTGGTCAATGATCACTTACCTGAAAGCCGCCTGGCCGGTACTAAGTAAAGAAGATTAAAAAACATGTTGATAGGTGCTTGACAGCTGCGCTGTAATCATTACAATAGCGCTCACTTTCAAGACGTTAGCGGGAATAGCTCAGTGGTAGAGCACAACCTTGCCAAGGTTGGGGTCGCGAGTTCGAATCTCGTTTCCCGCTCCAAATTCTAAGCCTCGGCCACACTTACCGGGGTTTTTTTATAGCGAGAAGATACGCTATACTCTTCGTTAAGATGGCTGGGTGGCAGAGTGGCTATGCAGCGGCCTGCAAAGCCGTGGACGGCGGTTCGATTCCGCCCTCAGCCTCCATCTTAACTCTTTATTATCATATTCAAATCCCGTACAATCACCGCCCATCAAATCGCATGATGTTGCAGATTGTTTGAGTAAAAATAATAATCTTCGCAACAACTTCAGCATCTCAGCCCGGATGGCGAAATTGGTAGACGCAAGGGACTTAAAATCCCTCGGCTTAACGGCCGTGCCGGTTCGATTCCGGCTCCGGGCACCATTCCTTTTTATTTTTTCCTCTAAATCATCAATCAGCCAAATAACTTTAAGCAGCTCTGCTGTTTTAATTTTGTGCCCTGTCAATTTAAGTTGCTTTTATTCACCTGGCCCTTGGTTTAGAGTTGGCAGTGTTTAAATTGCCTTTAAAGGGTTATGGATGAGTTTGCCACGGACTTTTCTCTGTTTATTTATTATCTGTTTTGCGAAACCGGCTTTAAGCTTCGCGAGTAACAATATTCATCATAATCTCAATGTGACGCTTAATCCGGCTGAACACAGCGTTGAGGTTAGTGATGAACTCACTTTTCCTGAAGTGTTGTTAAACCACTCATCGATAATTGTTTATTTAAATAAATCACTGACGCTTGATCCCAAGCAGAATTTTGCAACAGTCATTTCTCATGAAAAGCAGTTCCCGGTGCCTGTCAGAGCATATCGATTGTCTTTAAAGAAGGGACAAACATCATTTGTCTTGCGTTATTCGGGTGCTTTAAATCATGCGCTGACAAGCCAGGCGGAGGAATACGCCGGAAGCTTTAGCGAAACGGCGGGGATGATTACGGCTGAGGGGGTGTTTTTGGCCGGTTCGTCTGTTTGGTATCCGTACGTAGAGGCAGCACACGTATCATTTTCCATGAAGGTAAAATCACCTAAAGGATGGAGGGTAGTTAGCCAGGGTGATCGCCTTGAGCAAATGGATCATGGTCAGGTTGACTTAGTGCTATGGCAAGAGCTGAACCCACAGGAAGAGATTTACCTGATTGCCGCACCGTTTCATGAATATTCAAAGGCTGTAGGCAAGGTTGAGGCGATGGTATTTCTCAGGCAAGAAGGTCGAACCTTGGCCAATAAATATCTTGAGGTGACAGCCCAGTACATTGAGATGTATCGTCAACTGCTCGGTCCGTATCCGTATACCAAATTTGCCCTGGTAGAAAACTTTTGGGAGACCGGCTACGGCATGCCTTCATTTACGCTGCTAGGCCCCAGGGTCATCCGTATGCCGTTTATTCTGCATTCTTCATATCCACATGAGGTTTTGCACAATTGGTGGGGTAACGGCGTTTTTGTGAACTATCAACAGGGCAATTGGGCTGAAGGGCTGACTTCATATCTGGCCGATCATCTCATTCAGCAACAACGTGGTAAGGCGGTCAATTTCAGGCGCAATATTTTGCAGAACTATGCCGACTTTGTCTCTGATGGCCGGGACTTTCCATTGGCTGAATTTACCTCCAGACATGGCTCCAGCAGTGAGGCGATTGGTTATGGTAAGTCGCAAATGTTTTTTCATATGTTGCGCCAACGTTTAGGTGATGAGAGATTTGTCACAGGCCTACAGCGTTTTTATCGTCAATATCAGTTTAAACAGGCGGGCTTTGATGGTCTGCGACAGGTATTTCAAACGCTCAGTGATGATGATTTAACGCCTTTTTTCCAACAATGGATTCAACGCACTGGAGCACCAGCACTTCAGCTTGCTGATGTGACTGTGAAAAGGGACAGGAATGGCTGGTTGTTGCAAGGTATTTTGAAGCAGGTTCAAGCAGGCGAGAGCTATCAATTAGCCGTGCCGGTTGCGGTAACTCTTGAGGGGTACAGCGAGGCCTATCAAACCAATTTAGTCTTATCCGGGAAACAGCAGAGATTTTCACTCAGGCTAGCGGCTAAACCAATGCGCTTGGATATCGATCCTGAATTTGATTTGTTCCGACGAGTCAGTCGGGCAGAGATTCCACCCGCCTTGTCACAGGCCTTTGGCGCAGAACGTGTGCTGTTGGTATTACCGTCACGGGCTTCGACTGAAACCCGGTTTGCCTATGAAATCTTAGTCAAACGCTGGAGAACCGCCCAGTTTGCCAACCTGGAAGTTGCCTATGACAATACCTTGGAGACCCTGCCTGAGGATCGCACTGTCTGGTTGCTGGGCAGCCAAAATCTGTTTGCCAATGAGGTGATTGCTGCGCTTGCTGGGCAAGGGATTACACATCAGTCAGGTGCAATTCAGTTGAAGCAAGGCATATTTAATCCAGATCAACACAGTATCGTTCTGACGGCACGTCGTCACAATAAAGCCACACAGGCCATGGTTTGGTTGGCCGCTGATCGTCCTCAGGCAATTCCTGGCCTGGCTCGAAAATTGCCGCATTATCGTAAATACAGTTACCTGGTGTTCGAAGGGGTTGAACCAAGCAATGTAGTCAAGGGGCAATGGCCTGTACTGGACTCCCCTATGAGTGTTGCACTAACCCCTGCGGCAATCAAAATGCCAAATTTGGCATCTCGCCCAGCCCTGGCTCAATTGCCTGCCGGGTTTGAATAACGGCGCAGGCTAAATATTCACAAGGTTATCAGGGGCAGCGATATACGCTGGCAGATTCAGATAAAACAGGTTGCCAGGTAACTGCTTTCATGTTTGACGGCCTTCGCCTTGCATTCAATATAAATTATAACACATTGTTTTTTAAGGATAATTATATTTATCCACGAAACCTGTGGATAACTTTGTGGACTAAAACAAAAAATTGCCGTGGAACCACACTGAAAACGGGCTATGTGACAAATTGGTTAATAAATAGCCAGCCTCTAACTTGTTGATTATTAATGGCTATAATTAGGGGGTGATTACTTTTTAAAAGAAAAATAATTAAGCATCAGCTTTGGTTAAAGATTTATTTCATTGTGGGTAACTGATTTTTATTAACCAACGTTACCTGTTTATAGATATGTTTGACTTTAAAAAAAAACCTTAACTGATTGAATTTTATGTTTATTGAGTTGTTTTCTTGTTTTAGGGCATATTTCATTACGATATTCACTCATTAAAATATAAGATTACCCAAATTAGTTATATGCATTAGCATTTGAATGTCAGTGCTAATTGGGCTCTTAAGGGGGATTGGGTTTGTACAGAAAAAACAAGTTTAATTTGCAAATATTTGTATGTTTTTTCAGCTTTGGCTTTCTATTTATGCAGATGCCACTTAAAGCTGACGACTGTGTGCCCATTGACAGGGTTTTGTTGCCAAAAACGAATACCTGGAGTAATACCATAAAACTGATCCATGCCAGCACCGATAAAAAGATCGTGTTGCTGGGTGAGCATCATGACAATATGGAACACCATCGCTGGCAGTTGCAGATGATTACCGGGCTGCACACGCTCAATGGAGATGTTGTACTGGGGTTTGAAATGTTTCCACGCAAGGCTCAGCCAGTGCTTGATCGCTGGGTAAATGGTGAGCTGACAGAGCAACAGTTTTTAGAACAGGTGGACTGGGCCACCTATTGGACGTTTGATGCCAGTCTGTATATGCCCCTGTTTCATTATGCGCGTATGAATAAGATTCCGGTTTACGCCCTCAATGTGGATCGTTCGCTGATTCGCTTAGTGGGTAAGCAAGGGTGGAAAAATATAGATGCCGATCAACGTGAAGGTATTACAGAGCCAAAAGCTGCAAGTGAGGGATATAGGCAACTGCTGGCTGGGGTATTCATGCAACATGGTGAAAAACACTCAGAAATGCTGGCAGAGGAACTTGTTTCTAAGGCAATGACCATGCCTGGTTTTAGCCGGTTCGTCGAAAGCCAGCTGGTCTGGGATCGTGCTATGGCGGAGGCCATTGCTGCTGGCGTCAGCAAGCATCCCCAGGCACAGTTTCTGGCGGTGCTTGGCAGTGGTCATATGATGTACCGCTATGGTGTGCCTGAGCAACTGAAGGCGCTTGATATGCCAAGTCCCAGTGTGATGGTTCCCTGGGATACAGAATTTGAATGTGAATATATTCAGGCTGATTTTGCTGATGCAGTTATTGGTCTAAAGTCGATTCGTTTTTCCGCTCAGAAAAATAGCGATAAACCACGTCTGGGCGTTTATCTGGAAGCCGCTGACGGAGGGGTCAAGATTGGAAAAGTGATCGCTGGTAGTATTGCCGAGTCACTCGAGTTGCAATCAGATGACTTAATTACAAACATGGCGGGGAGCGTGATATCCGATGTTTCGCAGGTAATTAAGATAGTACAAGCAACTCAATTTGGTACCTGGCTTCCCCTTACGATTAAACGAGGCGAGAAGTTATTGGATAAAGTGGCTAAGTTTCCTCCAAACCATCAAAATGACTAACATAGCAGCTGGCAACCAATAAAATACTTAGTTAGAACAATAATGGCCATGCAGGAAAGTAAGGGAATCAGGCTTAATATCCACTGGCAGATAATCTTGCTGTTATCTGCGGGGATGCTCTCACTTGCTATTATTGGCAGTCTGACGGCAGGTTTTTTTGTCAATAAGAAAGTCTCTGATATTGTCTACGATCAGGCAAAACAGATTACATCCAGTTTTGCCCATTTAAGTATTTTGCCATTGCTCTCCGGGGTTGGTGATAGTGCGATTGATGATATTGAATCTGTCCTGGCCTATAAAAATGTTCATTCGTTGGCTATATATAAACGCAATGGTGAGTTGTTGATTGGCTCCGAGTTGCTCGAAGAGCATTCCTTTCTTTTAAATTTAAGTGAAAACGCCCCCCCGTTTAAGGCAAAGCTGGTAAGTGAAACCCCTTTGTTTTGGGTTTTTCTGGCCCCGGTTTACGATTCTGACCTTGCACAGACCGATATTGGAAATATTGATGCTCTTTTCACACCAAAGCCAAGCCTGCTTGGCTATGTCAATGTGACCGTAGATAGGTCTAACCTTTTTAAGACACAGCAAGCGTTGCTTGTTAATAATCTATATATCTCCATGGGAATCGCCCTGATTCTTATTGTGATGGCCATTTTTATTACCCACAAATTAGTCAAACCGCTATATCAATTTGTGTCCTTGATGGAACGAGCAGAAGAAGGTGATGACAGTGTCAAAGCAGAAATTAAAGGGTCAGTTGAAATTGAGCTGATGGCGCGTGGTTTCAATACCATGATGGAATCGCTTAAACAGCGACGTGAATACGCTGAACAGCAGCATGATTCACTGATGCTGGAAATTGATGAAAGGGTTAAGGTGGAAACCGCATTAAGAGAGAGTGAATCAAATCTCAAAGCTGTGCTGGCTCAGCATGAAGCTGTTGTTTCAACCATTCCGGGCATTATTGTTGAATTTGAAGCCAATGGAAAACCGCTGTGGTGGAATAAACGAGCGGAACTTGTGTCAGGTTTAAGTGAAGAAGATTTTGCATCTCAACAACTAAATGAACTGGTCAGTGAAGACTCTAAAGAGGCACTACGCCAGGCAATTATTAATGGTATTAAAACAGGTGGTTTTGAACTGCATGCAAAAATACTGACCCGTGAAGGCGAGGTGCCATACCAGTTTAATGGTGTACGAATCTCACAGGAAGGAAGTGAAAAAGCCAGGCTTTTAACAATTGGCATGGATGATAGTGAGTCTATAAAAGCTCAGATCGTAATGCAAAGTGCCAGAGACACTGCCTTGGAATCATCCCGGGTGAAGAGTGAGTTTCTGGCCAATATGAGTCATGAAATCAGAACGCCGATGAATGGTATGTTGGGAATGTTGCAGCTGCTCGCTGATAGTAACCTGAATTCTGAACAAAAGAATTTTTCCGATATTGCGCTGCGTTCAGCTGATCAGCTTTTAAGCGTTATTAATGATGTGCTTGATTTTTCCAAGATCGAGGCTGGAAAATTAGAGGTGAATCTTGCTGATTTTTCACTCAGAGAATTGATTGAGGATGTGGTTGAACTCTTTGCAAATAAAGCATACGAAAAAGGCATCAAAATATATGCCAGTATGACCTTTGATGTGCCTGACATAATCAATTCTGATCCTCAAAGGCTAAAACAGGTTTTATCTAATCTTGTTGGCAATGCGGTTAAATTTACCGAAAAGGGTTATGTACTGCTAAAAGCTGATGTTGAACCGGGAGGAAAGAATCTTGTTTTATCAATTATTGATACAGGCATTGGTATAGATGCGGGTGACCAGGGTAAGGTTTTTGATTCTTTTGCCCAGGCAGATGGCTCATCAACAAGGCGGTTTAGTGGCACTGGTTTAGGGTTGTCTATCGTAAAACAATTAAGCAAGCTTCTTGGCGGTGATGTAGAGCTCAAATCCGTGCCTGATTCAGGCTCTGAATTTAGAGTAACCATTCCCTTATCCACTATCGACAAAGAATCTGAGCCTGTCGATGTATTGCCTCAATCGACGTTATCACGTCATGTCTGTTACCTGGGTGATGATCAAATTCAGTCGGCTATTTTTGAATCATTTTCTGAGAATATTAATCAATCTTATCAATTGATTTCAGCGGCAGAATACAATTCTTTTATCCCTGATGAGAGTGATTATCTGTTTTTGATAGACTTAGAGCTTTTAAACAGACTCAAGTCATCAGCACTTTGGCTCCGGATCATAAGATATAGCTTGTTTGTACTTGTATATCAGCATGATTTTCAACTATTTGAAACTATAAAGAAAGGGACAGATCGTGAATTGATTAAGGTATTATTGCCGTTGCGCTACAACACCTTTATCGAAATTTATCAAAGAGTCAGCAACGAAAAATGTCGCATCGATAAAAATGTCACTACATCACTACAAACACAATCAATACAACCCCCTAGAATACTTGTTGTTGAGGATAATGAAGTCAACCAGAGGGTTATATTGACGATGCTTCGGAAACTGGGGTTTGACGCTTTGCTTGCAGAAAATGGACAGAAAAGTTTGAATGTTCTTGCGTCAAACAAACAGATCGAATTGGTGATAATGGACTGCCAGATGCCAGTAATGGATGGCTATACGGCCTCGCGTGAAGTGAGAGACAACGCGGGTATATATAACCCAGGACTTAAAATTATTGCTATGACAGGCAATGCCTTGGAAGGTGACAAACAAAAGTGTCTTGATGCCGGCATGGATGATTATATGTCAAAACCAATTCGGCTAGCGGCTTTAAAAGCTAACCTGAAAAAGTGGCTGCCTTAAAAAGTTGTCTGGACAATATTTTAAATTTTCGAGTGTTAAAAAGCCTCTCCAGATTCGCTGAAGAGGCTTTTGTATTAGCCGCTGAACTTTTTATAGGTTATGCGATGCGGTTGTGATGCTGCTTCATCACCCAGTCGACGTTTTTTGTCTTCTTCGTAATCGGCATAGTTGCCTTCAAACCATTCCACGTGACTGTCGCCTTCGAAGGCAAGCATGTGAGTGGCAATTCTATCGAGGAACCAACGATCATGTGAGATGACCACGGCGCAACCAGCGAATTCCAACAGGGCTTCTTCCAAGGCACGCAGGGTTTCAATATCCAGATCATTTGTGGGTTCATCGAGCAGCAAAAGGTTGCCGCCACTTTGTAGCAGTTTGGCCAGATGCAGACGATTACGTTCACCACCGGATAGATCACCGACACGTTTTTGTTGGTCGCTGCCCTTAAAGTTGAAACGGCTAAGATAGGCACGCGAGTTAATCTGCATGCCATTAACGGTGATGATGTCCTGGCCGTCTGAGATTTCTTCCCAGGCGGTCTTGCTGTTATCCAGTGCGTCACGGCTTTGATCAACATAGGCCAGTTGCACGGTATCACCAATGTTCAGTTCACCACTGTCAGGTTGTTCCATGCCCATTAACATTTTAAACAAGGTCGATTTACCTGCGCCATTGGGGCCGATGACGCCAACAATTCCGCCGCGTGGCAGATTGAAATTGAGATCTTGAATCAGCAGGCGATCACCAAAACCTTTATTCAAATTGACAGCTTCAATGACCTTGTCACCCAGACGTGGGCCGGGGGGAATGAACAGTTCGTTGGTTTCGTTGCGTGCCTCAAAACTCTGGCTGGCCATTTCTTCATAACGAGATAAACGGGCTTTGCTTTTTGCGTGGCGGCCCTTGGCGTTACTGCGCACCCATTCCAGTTCTGACTTCATTGCCTTGATGCGTGCGCCTTCACTTTTTTCTTCCTGTTCCAGGCGTGCTTCTTTTTGTTCGAGCCAGGATGAGTAGTTGCCTTCCCACGGAATACCACGACCACGGTCAAGCTCCAGAATCCAGCCAGCGACGTTATCAAGAAAATAACGGTCATGAGTGACGGCGACTACGGTGCCTTCAAACTCGCGCAGAAAGTGTTCCAACCAGGCCACTGATTCAGCATCGAGGTGGTTGGTGGGTTCATCCAGCAGCAACATATCAGGGGCCGATAGAATCAGTTTACACAGCGCCACACGACGGCGTTCACCACCAGAGAGTTTGGTAACGTCTGCATCCCAGGGTGGCAGGCGCAGGGCATCGGCGGCGATCTCAAGTTTGCGATCGAGGTTGTGGGCATCACCGGCCTGGATGATGTTCTCCAGCTCGCCTTGTTCCTTGGCCAGGGCATCGAAGTCAGCATCGGGTTCGGCATAGGCGGCATAGACTTCATCGAGACGGGTCATGGCCTGTTTTATTTCGCCCAGTGCCTCTTCGACATTGCCGCGCACATCTTTGTTTGGATCAAGATCGGGCTCTTGCGGCAGGTAACCAATTTTTATACCGGGTTGCGGCCTGGCTTCACCTTCATATTCTTTGTCGACGCCGGCCATGATGCGAATGACAGTGGACTTGCCGGCACCATTCAAACCCAGCAGGCCGATCTTGGCGCCAGGGAAAAATGACAGAGAGATGTCTTTGATAATGGTGCGCTTCGGGGGAACAATCTTGCTCACCCGGTTCATGGTGTAGATGTATTGGGCCATAATTTGCTCTGTATTGGTTTCTTATTTGGTTAACCGCGAAGGGCGCGAAGAGAACAATGATCTAATGCGCAGTCTTTTTTGCTGAGTATTGGCAAGTGACACATTAGTGGGTTTGCTCATCAATTTTACGTTGTTGTTGATTGGCTGCATCCATAATCGATTGTTCTATTTTTTTGGCCTTGTCGAGGGCGTCAGTCTGTGTTTTAAAAACATGTTCATCTGCTACTTTATCGACATTATCAGAACAGCCGCTCACGATGAAAACGGTGAGAACTAATGCAACTTTAAATGCGTTCATGGTTTTCTCTCCAGTTGGGTTATCTCTAGATTACTCTGTCATTACCACCATCGATAGGCAATTGTGCAGCGGTGGTTTTTGCAAATAATGAACCGCAAAGCTCAGCTGTTAATTCAGCCACATCCTGGCTGGTGACTTCAGTCTTTAAAACGTTTTTACGTTTGTATTCATCCACCGTCAGACCATAGTGCCTGGCTCGTGCTGCCAGGACTTCATCGGTCCAGATGCCGGTGTCAAAAACACAATCGGGGTGCAGGGTATTGATGCGTATATTTTCACCACCCCATTCCAGTGCAGCAACGCGCGTCATCTGTGTTAGTGCTGCCTTTGATGCAGAGTAGGCGATGGCACCGGGACCGGGTGCGAGAAAATTCTTCGATCCCATCGCCACCACACGGCCACCATTAGGGGCCAGCTTAAGGAATGGGTAAACTTCACGCATTAGAATCAGATTGGCATCGAGATTGATGCTCATCACCTTGCGCCACTCATTTGAACTCAGTTCTGAAATTTTACAGCCACCGGGGAAGATGCCAGCGTTCAGCACTAACATATCGATACCACCAAAGTGAGCAGCACCTTGTTTGATGGCATTGATCAGTTGAGTATCGTTAGCTACATCGCAGCTGATCCCGAGTACGTCAGCACGGTTGAACAGGGTTTCGACAGTTGCGTCAATATCCAGTGCAATTACCGCTGCACCACGGGCCAGCATGGATTCAACACAGGCCTTGCCGATACCCGAGGCGGCACCGGTGATCAGGGCAACCTCACCCTGGAATGAGGCAGGCTTGCCACCCTTGCGCAGCTTGGCCTGTTACAGATCCCAATACTCCATGTCAAATACATCCTGTGCCGACAGGGCATGCCAGCCGCCCATCAATTCAGCACGGGCGATGATGTCCATGGTGTGGTCATAGATGTCAGCGATGATGTTGGCTTCTTTGACGCTCTTGCCAGCGGTGACCATGCCCAGTTCTTTATCGAGGATGACACGCGGTGCAGTGTCGAGTATGGTTTTTGGGTCACGGGCATTGGCTGACTGTGTTTTAAAATAAGATTTGTATGCATCAACATAGGCATCAACATCACGGCCTATCAGTGGCAGACGTTTGGTGCGAATCACATGATCGGGTGTGGCGGGGCCTTGTTGTGAAATTTTGTTCAGGTCACTGCGATTGCAGAAAGTCATGGCCTTGCCATCACGCTGACTGCTCAGCACCACCGGAAAACCACCAGCCCTTGAAATATTCAGGCGCAGTTCGGCCAGAGCAACGGCATCACAATCATCCTGGGCCGGGGTGTCGTAATTCAGCGCCCAGGCACTTTGTTGTTTGATGTAGTCTTCAGCCATATTTACCAGCGTGATCATGCGCTCATAGGATTCTTTGGCATTGTCGGCAAACGAGAAGATGCCGTGATTCATCAGTACCATGCCGATGGTGTTGTCGTTACGCTGTTTTTCAAATTCAATGGCGCAAAGGCGGGCCAGATCAAAGCCGGGCATGATGTAGGGGATGTAAACAACACTATCGCCGTAAATCTGTTTGATCTTATCCAGCCCCTTTGGTGTGTTGGTAATGGTGACCACCGCATCGGCATGGGTGTGATCAACAAATTTATAGGGCAGGGTGGCGTGCAGGATGGCCTCAACCGACGGGGTTGGCGCAGAAGCATCGGTCATGTGGGTACGCAGTTCGTTGACCATTTCCGGGTCGCTGAGTGATTCCAGTTCAGCCAGTTTAATCAGGTGGTCGAGTTTAACCGCCGGGAATCCCGGAGTGTCGATGGTCTCCAGGTCCCAGCCACTGCCTTTGACGCACAACAACGCTTGTTCTCCGCCGACAATGTTTTTTTCTGTCACTTTGACCGAGGTGTTGCCACCGCCGTGCAACACCAGTGAGGTGTCGCGACCTAACAGGCGCGAGGTGTAAACCCGCAGGCCCAGATCACCCTGATATTGTTTGGCTTCGTTATCGTCCCAAAGGCTTTTCATTGCCGCATCCTGTTTGTAATCGCAAAGCACGGTATTTTACTGGCTTTGCCTGGCTATTGCGACATTACTATTGAAGGGTGAGGGCGAGATTTTTGGTGTCGGCAACAGCTTGTCTATCAGGCAGTACATGGCGGAATTCATTCATCAGTTTTTCCGCCGTAGCACGATAGGCGGTGAGCTTGCCGCCGTAGATGGTCACCAGACGTGGATCATCTGCCCGGTCGGTGTGAAAGATGGTATCTCGCGGGCGCGAGAATGCTGATCCTTCAATGCGTGGCAATACCCGCAGTCCGGCAAATGAGTCGACGATATCCTGAAGGCTGTGGTGGCGATATTTGGGAAAGTAGTAGCCCAGAGTTTGTAGCAGGTAGTTTTTTTCTTTGGTCAGGGGGTGCACCTTGGCCGGGTTGCCGTGATAAAAACTTTCGGTGGTGCCCACCATGATCTTGCCTTTCCAGGGCATGACAAACACGGCGCGTTTGTCTTCTGGGGCTTCGGTGTAATAAATGCCCTGATTAACACTGCCTTCAAGGATGATGTGTGTGCCCTGAATCAAATCGACGGCAAGCCGACTGACTTTGTGCGTGACTTTATTAAGCACATCGTTTACCCACGGGCCAGCAGCATTGATCAGCAGACCAGCGCGGAATTCGATTTGTTCTCCGTTTTTTTGATAGCGAACAATGTAGCTGTGATTGTCTCGTTCGGCTTCCACCAGTTGTGCCGGCATTTCCAGTTCAGCACCCAGTGACTGGGCCGATCGCATCACCGCTTCGGTCAGCAACTTGTCATCGGTTTGGGCATCGTAATAACGAAATACCTTTTTAAGATCCTGGTGGTCAAGGCCATCGAGCTGGTTCCAGTCACGTTTGGAAACAATCTTGAAGCGGGTGTCGCCACTCAGGCCGCCAAGGGTACTGTAAAGCGATAGCCCTGCCCGAATTTGCCAGGCGGGGCGGCTGGTTTCTGAATAGATGGGAATGTAAAACGGTTTCAGTTCAACCAGATCAGGGGCGTTCTTAAGCAGCAGGGCTCGTTCATGCAGACATTCACGCACCAGGTTGAACTGGGCACTTTCGAGATAGCGCAGGCCACCATGAATCAGTTTGCTGGAGCGACTGGAGGTGCCAGCGGCGAGAGAGGTTTGTTCCAATACCAGAACCGTATGACCTTGTGCGGCGGCAGCCTGGGCAACCCCGGCACCGTGAATACCGCCACCGACGACGACTACATCGTATTGCCTAAGCTTCAACGCAGGCGTGTTTCTTTAGGCGTTTGCTCTTTAGCATTTCAACGATGGCCATGGTTTCAACGTAGGCGGCACCCATGTCAGAGAGTTCTATGGCGTGGCGGGCATCGGTGACTTCATAAAATGCCCATTTCCATGGCCCTTTCCACAGGCTGGTGGCATTTTTAGGAATTTTGGTGTGATTACAAAAGAGTACGTCAGGGGCCAGTTCGGTGGCAGTAATCATCGATTCTTCATCGTATTTTTTAAGAATCCAGCCGATGGATTGAAAGCCCATAGCACGAGAGCAACGCAGTGCCAGGCTGTCATGGCCAATCAGTGTGCAGCGATCGATAATCGGTTCACATATTTTTGCCAGTGTTTTGATGACCGTTTCAATGCCAAAGGCATCGATGGCCTCCTGCTTGATTTCAACAAAGGCATGGCTGTTTGGATATTGTTGAAACAGTTCGATGACAGAGGCAAGCGTAGGAATACCAACATTGGCGAATTTTTTGGGATGAATCTTGGCCTCGTTAACAAGGATGTCGCCCAGTTTGGCAAATTCCATGCTGGTAATGCGTTTGTTGGTGCCGGTGGTGCGTTTAAGATTGGCATCATGCAGCACAACAGGAATGGCATCTTTGGTGAATTGAACATCAAACTCAATACATTTGGCACCGGCCTTTAGTGCGGCATTAATGGCGACCAAGGTGTTTTCGGGGAATTTTTTAGCGTAGCCGCGATGAGCAATTAGAGTAGGTTGATCCATGGCAATGTCTTTGTTTTATCCTTAAATACAGCACTTCAATAAAATAATGCTCTGTTTAGCCTTGTTTACTTACTTCTGCTTATCATGCATTTACCCAACATATTGAATTCAGCAGATTATTTCAAGTTTTATCGGCGATAATTTTATTCAGGGCAGCACTCCACTGTTGATATCGTTGTTTGATTGGCTGTGTGTTATCAGGTGTAAATGTTTTTGGCTGGTTAAACCCCGGCCAGCATTGGGGGAATGAAGCGATTAAATAGGCCAGTCCGGTGGCGGTGGCTTCGTGTTTTTGTGAGCGCAAAACATTAAGACCAGACAGGTCTGCAATCTGCTGGCATATTTTATCGAGTTTGGATAATCCACCGCTAATAATGATGTTGTCTGGTTTGCTGTTTGTTTTCTCCATTTCATCGAGATTGCGTTGAATCAGAAAGCAAATACTTTCAACCACCGCCACCAGCATCACCTCAATGTTGCCAGTGCCAATAAAGCGAGGCTCGATTTCAGTTTTCCAGTCAGGTGAACCCAGGCCGGAAATGGTGTTAATAAACAGAGGCGGGATCACTGTTTTTTCCAGGCAGTCCAGCACCTGTTTTTCGATGTCTTTGATGGCAAACTTTTCGGCGAACCATTGCAGTGCGCGGGCTGCGCCATTGACGGTGCCTTCAAGGCTATAACAGTGATATGTGTCATCCGTGTAGGTCATACTGGTCAATAGTTTTGGGCTGGCTTGCATGTCAGCCATTGGCTGTTGCACAAAGGCCCCTGTACCGATGTTGATATAGATGGATTGTGGTTTTGGTCTGCCCCAGGCAAACAGTGCGGCTGACTGGTCACCGCTGATGACAGTCATTGGGATATTAGTGTTATCGATGTTGAGCTGGCCAAAGTCACCTTTGCTGGTTTGGCAAGGCGGCAGAATATCTTTATTTATGCCAAACAGTTGCAATAATTTTTCGTCCCAATTCTGCGTTTCAATATTCCACAACAGAGTGCGTGAGGCATTGGCAGGATCTGCCAGCAAGGGGCGTTGTCTAATCAGGTGATAGGCAAGAAAACTGGCCATCGGCCCAATGACCAGTTGCCGGTTTTGCTGTGCCTGTTTGACGGCGGTGATGTTATCCAGGCACCAGCGTATTTTACTGGCACCGTAGTGGGGCGATAAAAACAGCCCGGTTTTTTTGTGGATAAACGCACTGTCTTTTTGAAACTGTTGCAGCCATTTAGCCTGGCGTCGGTCTTGCCAGCTGATGACAGGTGACAAGGCTTCTCCGTTGTTGCGGTTCCAGCAGACGATGCTGGAGCGTTGCGTGGCCAGCCCGGCGGCCTTTATATATTGTTTGTCTGCGCCAAGTGTTTGCAGGCAGGATTGAATTGCCTGACATGTTGCGCTAATCAGTTGCACTGGATCATGCTCTACCCAGCCTGGTTTTGGTGTTTGTGTATCGATTTTTTCTTCAGACTGACAGATGATATTTGCCTGTTGATCAAAGACAATGGTGCGACTGGCATGGCCGCCCTGGTCAATGGCAAGATAAAACTCCGGCTTGTTCATGCGCTGACAATATTACGTGGTGTACCGGCTAGAAAGGCGCTGATGTTGGTACTGATTTGGTCTAGCAGGCGTTGGCGCGAAGCGCGGCTGGCCCAGGCAATGTGAGGGGTGATGATCAGGTTGGGAATATCACCCGCCAGCAGGGGATTACTGGTGAGTGGCGGCTCCTGGCTGAGCACATCAACGCCTGCGCCGCCCAGATAACCATCGCGCAGGGCATTGGCCAGCGCCTGTTCATCAACGATGCCACCACGGGCAGTGTTGATCAGTATTGCGCCTTGCTTCATTTGTGCTATTTCAGCAGCGCCAATCAGTCTTTGTGTGGCAGTGGTCAGTGGGCAGTGCAGACTGATCGCATCGGCCTCGGCCAACACCTGTTCAAACGATACTCGGCCGGGGCGTGGTGCTTTGCCGCGGTGGTCACCGATCAACACCTGCATGTCAAAGGCCGTGGCAATTTTGGCCACCGCCTGCCCCAGTTCACCGTAGCCGATGATGCCCAGTGTTTTGTCGCTCAGTTCTTCGATGGGGTAGTCGAGCAGACAAAAATGCTGGCTTTGCTGCCAGGCCCCCCGCATGACTGCGCGGCGATATTTACCCAGGTGAATGCTAAGCGACAGCAGCATGGCAAACACATGCTGGCTGACAGCGGGGGTGGCGTAGCCTCGCACATTGCAAACGCTAACGTTGTGTCGTTGCGCGGCACTAATATCCACATTATTAGTGCCTGTAGCGGCAACGCAAATTAGTTTAAGCTGTGGTGCAGATTGCATGGCGTGCTGGTCAATAATGACCTTGTTGCTGATAATGATCTCGCTGTTGGCAATGCGAGAGTCGAGATCAGCGGGGCGGGTCTGGCCGTAAAACTGCCAGCCATCGATGACATTGTCGAGCGAGCCGAAGTCCAGGTCACCCCGGTCGAGTGAATCGCGATCAAGAAATGCGCCTAGCATGATTTTGCTCCAACATTTGTCTGACTTTACTTTACAATGTTGTGGCGGCAATGTAATCAATTCAACAGGTAAATTATAGTGAATATTCAGTCTATCCTTCACGGCACGGTTATCGTTGCCGACCTTAACGTTTCGCAAAGATTTTATTGTGGTGTGCTGGGTTTGAGTGTTGACCCTAAACGGCCTGATTTAGGTTTTCCGGGGCTGTGGCTTGATGTTGGCTCACAGCAGATTCACTTGATGGAGCTGCCTAACCCTGACCCTGTTGATGGTCGCCCCGTACATGGTGGTCGTGACCGGCACATTGCCTTGGCGGTTGCTGATCTGGATCAATTGTTGCGACAGCTGGCAGCAGCAGGGATTGTCTATAGCACCAGTAAATCAGGTCGCAAGGCGATGTTTTGTCGTGACCCGGATGGTAATACGCTGGAGTTTATACAGACGCCGTAGTGACAGTTAACTGGGATCTTCCTTGATTGATAATAGACTGGCATTACCTCCGACTGCTGTGGTATTGGTGGATAACACCCGTTCGCTGGCAAAACGATGCAAATAGTGTGGCCCACCGGCCTTTGGTCCAGTACCTGACAGACCTTCACCACCGAATGGCTGAGTGCCGACGACGGCACCGATCATGTTGCGATTGATATAGGTGTTGCCACAGTGAACGTTACGGGCGATGTATTGTGCCGTTGAATTTACGCGACTATGTATGCCAAGGGTCAGGCCATAGTGGGTGTTGTTGATAGCAGAGATCACTTTATCCAACTCAGCTGCATCATATTGAATGATGTGCAGTATTGGGCCGAAGACCTCTTCTTTAAGTTGTTCAAGGCTGTCGATCTCGAAGGCGTGTGGTGCAAAAAAACTGCCATCAACGCATTCGGCGGGGAGTTTCAGCGCTTTGATCAGACGGGCTTCTTTTTTCATTTTATCCACATATTGTTGCAGTTTTACCTTGGCGGTGTCGTTAATCACCGGGCCGATGTCGGTTGTTAGCAGGGCCGGGTCGCCAATCACCAGCTCGTCCATGGCGCCGCTGAGCAGTTCGATAATGTGTGGTGCCACATCTTTTTGCACAAACAAAACACGCAGTGCCGAACAGCGTTGACCGGCACTGTTAAAGGCCGAGGTAATGGCGTCATTAACGACTTGTTCCGGCAGTGCCGAGCTGTCGACAATCATGGCGTTCTGACCACCTGTTTCGGCGATGAAGGGGATGATGATTTCGCGTTGTGCCAGGGCTTGATTAATTTGTTTGGCGGTTTCAGTTGAACCGGTAAAGGCTATTCCGGAAATTCTCGGATCATTAATCAGTTTGCTGCCAATGTTTGAACCTGTACCGGGCACAAAGTGCAGCACATCATTGGGAATGCCGGCCTGGTGTAACAGATGGGTAATTTTTGCCGCCGCCAATGGCGTGGCGCTAGCAGGTTTGGCAATAACGCTGTTGCCGGCTGCCAGTGCTGCGGCTATCTGGCCTGTAAAGATGGCGACTGGAAAGTTCCAAGGGCTGATACAGGCAAAAACGCCGCGGCCATGCAGGCTGAGTTGGTTGCGTTCCCCCGTAATTCCGGGCAGATCAATGGCACGGGCAAAATCCTGGCGCGCCATGGCGGCATAGTAGCGGCAGAAATCGATGGCTTCGCGTATTTCGCTAAGGCTATCGCTAATGGTTCGGCCGCCTTCACAGATGCACAGCGCCATTAATTCAGTGCAGTTTTGTTCCAACAGGTTGGCGGCCTGGTCAAGGATATCGGCGCGTTGTTCAGCAGGGGTGTTATTCCAGTCGTTGGCTGCATTGGTGGCCAGGTTCAGGGCGTAATCGAGCACCTTTTCATCGGCGTTTGTGACTTCACCTATGACGTGATTTTTGGCTGGATTGGTAATGGTTTGATGTTTGCCAGGCTGTGTTTCACCGCGCACCAGTGGTGCAGCTATCCATGATTTCAAGGTTGCCTCACCCAGTGCTTTATCCAGTTTGTCAAGGGCTATCGGGTCGTTTAGATTGATGCCGTAAGAATTGAGTCGCTGCTCACCATAGATTTTGCGCGGCAAGGGAATCGCCGGGTGCCGTTTTTGTTTCAAAATTGCAGTTTCATGTAGCGGGTTGGCAATAATTTCTTCTATGGGTGAATTTTCATCGATAATCTTATTCACAAACGAAGTGTTGGCTCCATTTTCCAATAGACGCCTGACCAGATAAGGCAGCAGTTCTTCATGGCTGCCAACAGGTGCGTAGACTCGACAGTTTTTGATGAGTTGCAGTTCGTTGATAGCTTCTTGATAGAGCGCATCACCCATGCCGTGCAAGCGTTGACATTCATAGTCTCGATCGCCTGCCATCATGGAAATGCTGGCGAGTGTGTGGGCATTATGGCTGGCAAATTGCGGATAAAAGGCTGGCCCCGCATTGATGATGCGCTGGGCACAGGCAAGGTAGGCCGTGTCAGTCGAACTCTTGCGTGTATAAACAGGGTAGTCGTGCAGCCCTTGTTCTTGTGCGCGTTTTATCTCAGTGTCCCAGTAGGCACCTTTCACCAATCTTATGGGAATGCGACGATGAATATGTTGGTGGAGTTCATTTAGATAGTCGATGACATAGATGGCACGTTTCTGATAGGCCTGTAGTGCCAGTCCCAGCCCCGGCCAATCAGCAAGTGAGTCATCACAGTACACCTGCTCAAATATATCCAGCGACAACTCAAGCCGGTCAGCTTCTTCAGCATCAATGGTCATATTGATATTGGCTTGTTTGGCTGCCTGGGCCAGTTGAAGCAACTTAGTTGAAACCTCGGCAACAACGAAATCACGTTTTGAATATTCATAACGCGGGTGCAGCGCAGACAGTTTGACTGACATGCCTGGGTTGTCGAACAACGAACGCTCATCGTTGGTATTTGTGTGTCTTCCCAGCGTGTTGATGGCATTCATGTAGGCAGCAAAATATTTGTCGGCATCCGCCTGTGTCAGTGCGGCTTCACCAAGCATGTCGAAGGAGTAACGATATAGTTTATTGCCATCCTCAAGACTGCTTTCAAGTGCCGACTCAATGCTGGTGCCCATAATAAATTGCTGGCCCATGATCTTCATGGCTTGTTTTATCGCCGCACGAATGACCGGCTCACCACTCTTGCTGACCAGACGGGAAAAAAACGAGCTGCTTTGGTGAATCATTTCTGGTGCAAGCTGGACAATATGTCCGGTTAGCAATAGCCCCCAGGTGGAGGCATTAACGAAGAATGAGCTGCTTTTTCCCAGGTGAGCGTTCCATTCAGCCTGTGTCAACTTGTCACGAATAAGACGGTCAGCAGTGGCTGAATCCGGGATGCGCAGCAAGGCCTCTGCCAGGCACATCAGCATGACACCTTCCTGCGAACTGAGGTCATATTCCTGTAGCAGGGCATCAATTCCGCTTGCCGACTTACTGTTCTGGCGTACTGTGACAACAAGTGTACGGGCCAGATCCTCAATCCGTTGCAATTGTTCATCATTGAAATGCAGGAATTTCAGCAGGGTAGTGAGCAAGGCATCTTCATCAGCCAAATAGGCCTGATTGATTGCGGCCCGCAATGGCATAAGTGATGAGAGTGGTTTTGTATAAATGATGCTCAAATTTTGTCCTCTCTATTGCCTATAGTCGTTGACTCGCATAAGCGTTTGTAATTTTCTAGCAGACTGTTGAAATTATACTCAGGCGTTGTGATACGGCCTAGAAATTCTCATTTACTTGAAAATGTATGCTTTTTCGATCAGTTTTTCCTCGCCTGGTGCACCTGGTTTTGGTGTTTCGCACTATAGCCTGAGCGGATTTTAATAGCCTGCTAAGCTTTAAATAAATAGCGGCCAGTTGGATAAAAAATCTAGTTTTTCCAATTGATTAGAGAAGGAACATAGAGGAGTGAAATTGCAAAAACAAGTATTTTGGTGTAGTATCCCGCGCCTTGTATGGAGAAGTGTCCGAGTGGCCGAAGGAGCACGCCTG
Organism: Gammaproteobacteria bacterium; assembly: GCA_024277755.1. Taxonomy (GTDB): domain Bacteria; phylum Pseudomonadota; class Gammaproteobacteria; order Tenderiales; family Tenderiaceae; genus Tenderia. The sequence goes on from JAJRUN010000016.1 coordinate 21,177, forward strand.
GAAAGTGTGTGTACGTCACAAGCGTACCGAGGGTTCGAATCCCTCCTTCTCCGCCAAATTTAAGATTAATGAGGTCAGCCTGAGTGCTGGCCTTTTTATTTATAAAAGGGGGCTGAGGCCTTGGATAACTAAAAGCGTGGCCTCTTCTGGTGCCTTGTGAACATTTAGCTCAAAAACTGTGCTTTTATTTTGGGCTAAGGTTGCAATGGCTATGGGCACTTTCTCAAATTTTATTTATGGCCCGTGATATATAAAATGAGACCTTTGCACGACACAATCACGAGTAAAAATGGCTAATATTCTCCTGCTTTTCGTTAGAAAACTTGTCAATAGCTCGCTATTAACTGCATTTTCTGCCTCAATCAGA
>JAJRUN010000017.1 GCA_024277755.1 Gammaproteobacteria bacterium
GTCGGTAAAGGTGAGCACCATGTGCTCGTCATTTTGAAACAGGATGTTGGCTTCCACGAGACGTGTTACTCCTACAGCGTTGGGTGGGTGGGGCACGTTGCCTGCGGTTCTGTATCGCTTTTCACGCAGGTGCTGTGACTAACCCATGTTGTATGACAGGCGGCAGTATAAGTGGTGGCCTGACCTAAAACCAGATAAAAAAAGAGGGTATTCTCGAGTAGACTACTTGGCTAAATTGATGGGTGATTTGCTGGAACCTGAGATCACGGAATGTCCTGCGAAATCTCAGCAACGCGGTTACGCCCCTGTCGTTTTGCTTCGTACATGGCTTCGTCGCTGCGGCGCAAGACGTCTTCAATGTCGTTGCATTGTGAATTAATTTCGCAGGAAATCAGGCCGATGCTGACGGTGGTATGCAGCTCTTTTCCATTATATAAAAATACATGCTCTTCGATGTCTTTACGCAACTGGTTGGCGCGAGTTCGCCCGGCTTCCAGCCCGGTGCGTAACAGCACAACAAATTCATCGCCCGCATAACGGGCAGCAATATCTGTGTTGCGCAGGCTTTGTTGCAGGATGTTGCCGATCTGCATTAATACGGCATCGCCTGCGGGGTGGCCGTATTCATCGTTGATTGTTTTGAAGCCGTCAATATCCAGCAGTAAGAGGCAGATCGTTTGGCTGTCGCCTTGTCGGCGCGATGCCAGTTGCAGCATGGCGTCTTCAAGGTGCCGCCGATTGGACAGTTTTGTGAGGTGGTCGATTTTGGTAAGTTGTTCCAGTTTGCTGTTGGCTTCGCGCAACTCTGTGGTGGCTGCATCGATGCGCTGTTGCAGGGAACGGTTGAGGGTATTCAGCTCCTCTCGGGAATTGATCAGGTTTGATACGGCACCACCAAAGGCCTCGCCCAGCTGCTGGATTTCCCGAGGCGCATAGCTGGGTGTTTCGGGCAGACGAGACTGATAATTCTTTTCCTGTAATCTGCGACCAGCCCGTGCCAGCTGATTAATGGGACGGGTGATCCAGCCCGCCAGTGAAAAACCAACAATTAGCGCTATGCTCAGTCCCGCCAGTGCCCAGGTCAGCTCGGCACGCAACAGGCGGTCGACCTGTGCGGAAACTTCTACTTTAGGCTGGGGTACCATGATGCCCCAGCCATATTGGGGAACCGCAGTGAAGCCGGCAACCATGTCCTGTTTTTTAAACGGTGAATAGAATTCGGTTACACCCGTTTCGCCATTCATCATGGCTTGCACAATGGATAGTTTTGACAGGTCCTTGATGTAGTCATTCATCCAGTCCGGGTTTGGGTGGGCAATGACGCGGCCAAGCTGGTCAACAATGGCAGAGTGTCCGTGTTGACCAAAATGAATGCCTGCGCGCATTGCCTCAATCACAGCAATTTTTAATTCGCCGAGTAGTAGCTGTGTGGGTTTTCCGGTGTCATCGGTTGTGACGGGTATGGCGATGAAAATAGTCGTCCTGTTATTGAGTGGGTTGAGCACCACCGGACTGAGGCTGATGTTATCGGCCTTGAAAGCGATATCGAGAAAGTCGCTGTCGGCGAGCTTAAGACGGGGAAATTGCCGCGTGTCGATAGGGTAGCTGCTGGCATAGTCGATGATGCGATATTGCGCGTCCAGCAGTATCATGGATTCGAAGCGGTTAAGTTGGGTGAGTCCCTCGGCCAGTATGCGTTTGGTATTCGTTTTATCGTTGCTGCTCTTGTGTCGCGCAAGCTGCGTTGCAATCAGTGACAGGGCAATGTGACGGTCATTAATGTAGCTGAACAGTGGTGCCGCGAGGTTTTTGGCAAGCGACTGATGTTTCTCCCGCACTTCACGCCAGGCATTTTCCCAGGCCGCATCATAAACCTTGAAACCGAGAATGCTAATGGGCACCAGTGACACGATGACGACACTCAATATCAGCAGGGTATTGATAGAAAGCCCGCGCCGGGTGGCTGGGTTGTTGTCAGGTGTTTTCATTGATGTGGAAAGTCAGTTCATCCTGTTTGACATGTGCGCTTAAAATATAATGCCTCAGTACTGAACTGAGGTATAGCACAGGTGTGGAATATCAAATATCTCCCCTCCCCAACAGTAGCCTGAAAAAAGAATCTTTGACAAGTAACCGGGCTTGGCCCTTGCCTGAGTTGTGATTTTCCTACGGTTGGTCAGGCAGCCGATAACGCTGTGACTGATGCAAAAGATCGGGCAGTAACAGATGAGCGAGGGCATCCTTTGCCTGTTCTGGCTCCAGTATTGCAGGTGTGAGCTTGCCGTTATGTAGGGAATACTGCTGAGGTTTTTGTTTGGGGCGCAACAGGATGACACTGTTTTCAACCTGATACGCATACGTGCCACCGAGGTGATAAATGGCCCGGCCTGGAATATCGGCAGGCAGGTTTAGCAAGTCTCGCCCGGGCATGGGGTGGCGGGTATTGATACCCAGCAGGCCGAGCACTGTCGGTGGCAGGTCGATCTGGCTGGCGAGTTTGCTGATACGTTGCGGAGAAATGTCGGGCCCGAGGATCAGCGCGGGGATGTGATATTTGGCGGCGGGAATCAGGCCGCGTGCCTGAATTTCTACACCGTGATCGGCGACGATAAGAAATACAGTATTGGCATAATATTTTTCTTTTTTTGCTTTTCGGAAAAATTCTCCCAACGCGTAATCTGAATATTTGGCCACATTGTTTTGCGTGAAACGGGGTTGCTCGTAGAGTTCAAAATCGCTGTCGGGAAAATCAAATGGCTCGTGATTGGAGAGGGTGAGAATAATGCTGGCGAAGGTTTTTTTCTGGCTGGCCTGAGCGCGAAAAAAATCATTGGCGGTGGAAAATATATCGCCATCGGAAACGCCCCAGTGATTGCGGAATTGCGCATCTTTTATATCGCTGCCTTCAATGAATTGATCGACACCGTTGTAACTGAGAAAACGTCGCATGTTGTCGAAGTTGGCATCGCCGCCGTATAAAAAACTGGTTTGATAACCGTGTGTTTTCAGTAGTGCGGGCAGAGTAAAAAAGTCAGACTGGGCCAGACGTAATTTGATGGCGCTGATGAGTGGAATCGGTAATGCGGCTGTGATGACAGATTCCATTCCGCGATTGGTGCGTTTGCCGGTGGCGTATAAATTATCGAACAGAATCCCTTGCTGGCTGAGCGCATCAAGTTCTGGTGACAGGGGCAGGCCGCTAAGGCTGCCGATAAACTCTGCGCTGAGACTTTCGGAAAGAATGATGACCAGATTACGGGGTTGTGTAAGCGTGGCATTGGCTGTTTGCAAATGCGCCAGCGGAATCTCTGGGGTGTCAAAGGCCGAAGCGGGCAAGCCTGTTTGTTTTTGCACGCGTTGAATGATTTCATCATCCGCCATGTCGCCGTATTTTTCGGCGATGTTTTGCTGTTGATAGAAAAAATTGTAAGCGGCATAGGCCACGGCATAACTGGAATTAAGCGCCAGTTCATTGACCAGATTGTCGTCTGAAAAAGCGGCGGCACCGAGATTTGCCGGGCTGTCGCTCAGTGAAGATCGGGTTCCAAGTGCCAGCAATAATACGATGAATGGCGTAACCAGCAGGCGCTTCCAGTACGGCCATTGTGGCGTGTCGCACATTAGTCGGTATGTCAGTCGTGCAACCCACCAGCCAGTGCCGGCCATCAATAGCAGTCCAAAAAATAATGCGAGTTTGTAATTGGCGAGCACGATGTCCAGCACTGTGCCGGGGTTTGCCATGTATTCCACAAACAGGTGATTGGGTCGCGCGTTGTAAACCGATAAAAAGGTATAAGTGGTGACTTCAAAATAAACCAGTGTAATGCTGAGCAGGCCAAACAGGCTGGCGATGAATAAATGCCAGACGCGTTGCGCGAAGGGCGGCATCAGCAAAAGTAGAAGTACAGGAATGATCAGCAGCGCGGAAAGGATAATGGTATCCATGCGCATGCCCACCGGGAACAGCCATAGCACACCATCGACGTCGCTGATTTCTGAAAAATAAATCAGCGACAGCAAAAGACGGCTGGCAGCAAACAATAATAAAAAGCTGCCAAAAAACAACACGCCCGGTGCCAGTGGGCCAAACGGCGCTAGCAGACGGGCGAGGTGTCTTTTTATCACAACAGTGACGCTCAACAAAAATGTACTGCGTTAAATAGTGCGATCAAATGTCTCTTTAAAACGAGTGTCGAAAGCATGGCGGGTGAA
>JAJRUN010000018.1 GCA_024277755.1 Gammaproteobacteria bacterium
AGAACATGACACGCAAACAGAAGCGGCGGTTCAAGGCACTGCGCGAGAGCACACTAAAGACGGCCCGAGCCTGGGCAATCAAAGAATTAGCGATGTCACTTTGGCACTATGTCAGTAAGACCTGGGCGCGCAAAGGTTGGGAGCAATGGCTATCCTGGGCGGTGCGCAGCCGCCTAGATCCAATCAAAAAAGTAGCCAAAACAATCAAGGAACACCTATGGGGAATACTCAACGCGATTGTATTAAAGGTAAGTAATGGTCCAGCAGAAGGTCTCAATAACCGAATAAAAATGATCAAGGTTCGCAGCAGAGGTTTCCGCAACAAGGAGCGGTTTGCTAATGCAATCTACTTTCACCTTGGAGGGTTGGATCTTTATCCTGAGGGTGTGGCGAGATGAAACCTACCCACTCGATCAGGGGAAGAGCCAAAAGAAATATCGAGTCATAAAGTTATGTTTTTTTCAACTATTGGCGTATTTCTTGGGATTAGTATGGCGATTATCCAAAAAGTAGGGGGATGGTTGTTTGATATTGATGACCACGAACTTATAAGTATGTTTCCATTGTTGATGTATCAGGCTGTTGGTGGTTTTGTTGGTGGGTTAATCGCTTCTCTTGCTGGGTTATCTCTACTTTCATCGCTAATTTATAGTTTAATTTTTGTTCGGTATTTTGAGCAAGTTGGATTCATTTTTTCGTCTGAGCCATCTCAGTATGTTTTTTTTGTTCTTCTGGTTCTTGTTTTAATTTTTTTATTGCGTTTTTTTGTTATTGGTATGAAAAATATTTTTCAAATCGACTTTGGAAAGGATAGCCTTGTTTCGGTTACTGTGATGACAATTGTTGGGATATTTATTTTTATATTGTTGCACTACTTTTTTCTTGAGACCCTTTGGAGGAGTTTCATCAATAACCTTATGTTATTTTAGCCGGGCTGGTATGTTTTTTGTGCCCACCCCCTTGTGCCTGATTCATGAGGGGTTGTGAATTTGGTTAATAATATAATGTATGAGTTCAATGCTGGAACGTGGCAGTGAGGGGGCTATATTGCACAACGAGCCTGCCCAATGGCTTGATTTTAATTTTTTGAATGGAGTATTGTTGTAATGTCTACATGGAATGTAGTGTCTGTTTTTATTTGTTCTGCCCTACTTGTGGGGTGTGTGCAAACTCCCTCTAAAGAATCTTCATTATCTGCTGCGCTGAAGAGTGAATCAACGGTGGTGAGTGCATCCGTTCAGAAACAGAGTAAGGCCGCTATTATCAATCAGATAATGGTTGAATCTGGTATGGATGAAGGGATAGCCCAGCTGCCTGATTTGGTGGCAATGGGCTTTGATCAACAACCCGTGCCGCCCATTGGTCGCATGGAGTATGATGCCTTTCGAAAAAATCTGATACAGGCTTTTGATGCTGAAAAGGTGCGTGGAATCGTTGTTAGTTATCTTGGCGATCATTACGATCATGAGCGGTTTGCCAAACTGTTGGCGATGCTCAGAACGCCTCTGGCAAAAAAGATGACTGCGCTGGAGATGACTGCCAGTACCCCTCAGGCACAGCATGAGATGATGCAGATGGGCAGCATTATTATGGGGCAGGCAACCCCTGAAAGGCTTGAACTGGCACGGCGGCTGGATGGGGTGATGAATGCCACCGAGATGAGCGTTGATATGCAGATGATGCTGGCAAGGGTAAGTGTGACGAATATAAACAAGATTGTTCCTGTCGCACAACGCATGAGTGATATGCAATTGGAAAATATGCTGGCGGAGATGCGAATGCAGTCGCTCTACCCTGCACGCCAGTTTATTCAGCTAAACACCGTCTATACTTATAATTCGGTGGCTGATGATGAGCTTAAAGCTTATATTCAACTGCACGATACAGAGATCGGGCGCTGGTCAACCCGGTTGATGTGGGATGCCTGGATGAGTGTCTCTGAGCGTGTTGCTGCTGATCTTGGTGAGAAAATGAATAAGACTTACATTGAAAACAATGCGTTTTAGAAAATATCTTGTTGGGGGTGTATTAACTCTGTGCATGGGGGGCGCCGGGGCGGGGGCTGCGCATGTCTCTTTACCTACATTGATCGGATCCATACCCGTAAATAAAACCTGGAAGATGCTGCGTGATGAGCGCGTCGTTAAGCAGGATTTGGATTATTCCTGTGGTGCCGCGTCAGCCGCGACGATCATGAACAGTTTTTATGGGCTGAATGTCACTGAGGCTGAATTGCTGGAGGGGATGGAGGCCGATGGCGCGGCATCGTTTCAGGATCTGGCAGATGCTGTGAGTATTTATGGCCTGAAAGGGGTTGGTGTAGCGCTGAATTTTGAACAGCTTCGTCAGCTTAAGGTGCCAGCTATCGCCTATTTGAAGTATCGTGGTGACGACCACTTTACGGTGGTGAGAGCTATTGCCAAGGATGGCAGCGTCGCTTTGGGTGATCCTTCCTGGGGCAATCGTCGCTTCACCAAACACCAGTTTTTAAGCATGTGGGAGACCCGGCCCGACGATAATTTGAAAGGGAAAATGCTGTTGCTTCTGCCGGATGGCATAGACTTGGCATCTATTGATCGTTCATTTTTTGGTGATGCTAAATCTCGCAGTTTATCAAAAGAAATGTTGATTCTTCGCTATTAAATGCGGACTCAACTTGCTAGTGAAACTGCTGGTTTGTTAGCTGAGTAATTCTGAGTAGGGTGTGAATTGCAATACCTCGCCGGGTTTGAATGTCACCCCTTCAGGCACACAAAGCAGGCCATCGCTGTGGCTGGTTGAAATCAGTGTGGCTGAGTCTTGAGAACCATGGGGCTGCGCCAGTATTTGGCCATTTTGGTTTGTGACCAGTGAGACACGTTTGTATTCGCGGCGATTGTCTGGTCTGGATTGTTCAAAATCTGTCACCACTGGATAAGACTTTGCTGCTGTTTGTGTCAGCCCCTGACTTTTGAGAATGAATGGCCGGGCGAACAGGCAAAAGGTGACAAAGCTTGACACCGGATTACCCGGCAGGCCGATAAAGGGCTTGCCCAGAACATGGCCAAAGGCCAGCGGTTTTCCGGGTTTGATGCGGATGCGCCACAGATCCAGCTTGCCCAGCGCTTCTACCACCGCCTTGATGTGGTCTTCGTCACCCACTGAAACACCGCCGCTGGAAAGAATGACATCGCAGCTGCGGGCTGTTTGCTCAAGCGCAGATTTGATGGCGGCGGCATCGTCCACCACCGGGCCAATGCTTGTGACTTCACAGTTTAATGTGGTCAACATATTGGCCAGCATGTATTGATTGGTATTGTAGATCTGGCCGGATTTTAGCGGTAGCCCGGGTTCGATCAACTCATTGCCTGTGGTCAGCAGGGCGACTTTGAGGCGACGGTAGACGGTGAAATTGTTAATGCCCGTCGATGCCGCCAGGGCAATCGCCGCCGGCCCAAGCTTGGTGCCATGAACAAGTATCACGGCTCCCTGGCTGACGTGGCAGCCCCTGGGGCGAACAAACTGACCGGCTTTAATATTTTCTGGCAGGGTGACGTGATTGTCCTGCACACTACAGGCCTCTTGCATAACAACGCTATCAGCACCATCAGGCAATGGCGCGCCAGTAAAGATCCGCGCCGCACTGCCTTGGGCAAGCACTGTGGATGATTGCTGACCTGCAGCAATGCGCTGGCTGATGGGGCAGGGGACAGCATAGTCGATATCTGCACTGTTGAAGGCATAACCATCCATGGCGCTGGCATTGAATGGCGGCACGTCAATCTGTGAATGAATGTCCTGTGCCAACACACGGCCCAGGGCGTTATTCAGGTCAACAGCTTCAGTTCCAGTTACGCCAATTGCTTGCGATAGCAAGGCTTCAAGTGCAGTTTCCACCGGGATTAAACCGCTGTTGTCACAGGTTGGTTGCATGGGCGATCTAATTTTATGAGGCTATGTTTGGTAACAGTTCAACAAAGTTGCAGGGCGTGTGGGTGTAATCCAGTTGTTGCCGCAGGATGTCTTGCCAGCCGGTTTTGCAGGCGTTGCCCGAACCGGGCAGGCTGAACAGATAGGTGTTGTTGGCTGTTCCTGCCAGGGCGCGTGACTGAATGGTCGACGTGCCTACCTGCTGCATGGAAATAGTACGGAAGTATTCACCAAAGCCAGGAATCTCTTTGTCCAGCAACACTCTGATAGCCTCTGGTGTAACATCTCTTTGAGAGAAACCCGTGCCGCCAGTGGTGATGACCGCCTGAATATCAGGGTCAGCAATCCACTGCGATACCTGGGCGCGAATACTGTATATATCGTCTTTAACAATTACCTTACTGCTGAGGTGATGGCCAGCCTGCTGTACGGCTTCAGCCAGATAATTGCCGGATTTATCCGTCTGTTCATCACGGGTGTCAGAAATGGTGAGAATGGCAATGGAAAGCGGTATGAACTCACGCTTGGCAGTTGCGGTCATGAATAAGGCCCTTCATTTGTTGGTATATGTTGAGTCAGTTAAATGCCTGGCAGGCTGTCTGAGAACAGACTAACCTGCCGCGGTCAAAATGGCTAAATAAGCGCACTGTTTTCCAGTGCCTATGTTATCAGTCCTTCAACCGGTATCCGGTTTTAAATATCCAGCCAATCACTGCCAGGCATATCAGCATGAACAGGGTAATCATAGCCAGGCTGGTGGCTACGCCTACATCGGCAATGCCGTAAAAGCTCCAGCGAAAGCCGCTGATGAGATACACCACAGGATTAAACAGTGAGATGCTTTGCCAGGGTTGGGGCAGCATGTCGATGGAATAAAATGCGCCACCCAAAAATGTTAGTGGTGTGATAACCATCAGGGGGATGATCTGTAGTTTTTGAAAGTCGTCGGCCCAAAGTCCGATGATGAACCCGAGCATGCTGAAGGTGATTGATGTGAGGATTAAAAAGGCCAGCATCCAGACCGGGTGGATGATTTCATAATCCACAAACAGGCGTGCTGTGGCCAGCATTAAAAAACCGAGGATGACTGATTTTGTTGCTGCTGCGCCGACATAGCCGATGACAATTTCGCTGGGTGAGACGGGGGCCGAGAGTATTTCATAAATGGTGCCTGAGAATTTGGGGAAATAAATTCCAAACGATGCGTTTGAGATGCTCATGCTTAGCAGTGACAGCATCACCAGGCCCGGAATGATAAATTCACCGTAGCTGATGTTGTCTATGTTGCCCATGCGTGAACCAATGGCTGCTCCGAAGACGACAAAATAGAGCGATGTGGAGAGAACAGGGGCTGCAATGCTCTCCATTAATGTTCGCCAGGTGCGGGACATTTCAAAGATATAGATTGCGCGGATGGCGTAGATGTTCATGCGGACTCCTTGACCTGATTGACGAAGATATCTTCCAGTGAGCTTTCACTGGTGTTCAAGTCTTTAAAGTCGATATTGTGTTCGTCGAGCAGGCGTAATAATTCAGGTATGCCGGAGTTCTCCGCCTGTGTGTCATAGCTATATACAAGCGTATTTCCATCTTTAGAAATTGACAGTGGCAAGTGACTAAGTGCCGCTGGGAGTTTCTGTAACGCATTTTGCAGGCTGAGTGTTAACTGTTTTTTGCCTAGTTTGTTCATCAAGGTGGTTTTTTCTTCCACCAGGACAATTTCACCGTTATTAATGATGCCGATGCGATCGGCCATCTCTTCAGCCTCTTCGATATAGTGTGTGGTGAGAATAATGGTCACCCCTTGCTGGCGAAGCTTGCGCACCATTGTCCACATGTCACGTCGTAGTTCTACATCAACACCGGCGGTTGGTTCGTCCAGAAACAACACCTCTGGCTCATGGCACAGGGCCTTGGCAATCAATACCCGCCGTTTCATGCCGCCGGACAGCTCCATGATTTTGGCATCCTTTTTTCCCCATAAAGAAAGGTCACGCAAGATATTTTCAATTAAGGCCGGGGCTGATGGTTTTCCGAACAGGCCACGGCTGAAATTCAAGGTGTCCCAGACGCTCTCGAATGCAGCCGTGGAAAGCTCCTGTGGCACCAGGCCTATTTTTGAACGGGCTGCGCGAAAGTCAGAAACAATGTCGTGGCCATCAATGGATACACTGCCAGAACTGGGGGTGACAATGCCGCAGATAATGCTGATCAGGGTGGTTTTGCCTGCGCCGTTAGGGCCCAGCAGTGATAGTATTTCACCGCGCTGAATATCCAGGCTGACCTTGTTCAGCGCCTTAAAGCCTGATGCGTATGTTTTGCTGAGATTATTGATGGATATGATGGGTTTCACATCGCCTCCAGTGTAGAGGTAAAGATCGGACATTATACCGCTGAGGTGTGACGACGTGCAGTTTGTTATTGTTTCCGGGGTCTATTTTAATGGTGGTGAATATTATGCAGGACTACAGTTTTTCGATGGCAATGGATGTGCGTGATTACGAGTGCGACATTCAGGGGATAGTCAATAATGGTGTTTATCAAAACTATCTTGAGCATGTGCGCCATGAATATCTGAAACAGATTGGTATTGATTTTGCTGAATATGCTCGCAATGGTATCAACTTTGTTGTAGTCAGGGCTGAGCTTGATTATAAACTGCCATTAACCAGTGGTGATCGGTTTGTGGTTGGTTTGAATATGCAACGTGAATCAAGGGTCAGGTTTGCCTTTTATCAGGATATTTTTCGAACGTCAGACAAAAAGCCTGTGTTGAAGGCTAAAATTATTGGCACGGCACTTAACCTGCGTGGTCGGCCATCCATCCCCGCTGAGCTTGATGAGCTTTTGTCTTAAAGCGAGACCTTTGCACGATTCATATTTTTCGTGAAAAGGTCTCAAAGCATCTGTTTAAGGCTTGGCCAGACTGTGTTCAGTATTTTGACCTGGGCTTTTGCGGTTGGGTGGAGGCCATCTTGCTGAAACATGTTTTTATCTCTGGTAATGCCATTGAGTAGAAAGGGTACTAAGGCTAGGTGTTGAGCTGCTGCAATCTGTTTAAAGCTGTCGTGGAATGTTTGCGTATAGGTGGTGCCGTAGTTGGGGGGCAGGCGCATGCCAACCAAAAGCACGGCAGCGCCTTGATGTTTTGACTGTTGGCTCATGTTGATCAGATTTGCACGCATCTGTTTGAGCGAAAGGCCACGCAGGCCATCGTTGGCCCCCAGGGCAATAATCACAACCTTTGGCTGGTAGCGATGCAGCAGGGTAGGCAGACGCGATAAACCGCCTGATGTGGTTTCACCGCTAATGCTGGCATTGATGACTTTGTAGTCGTAATTTTGCTGCAATAAACGTTTTTGCAAAAGTGCCCCCCAGCCCTGTTGCTGCTCCATGCCAAAGGCTGCGCTGAGACTGTCACCCAGTATCAGCAAGGTTGGGCTATTGGCAGCAACGGGGCTGCAAAAAATCAGGCTAAATACAATGCTTATCCATACTTTCATTAATTCCTCCAAGTCTTTACATTGTAACGCGGTTGAATTTTTTCGTAAGCGTGGCTGTCTGAGTTCATGGTTAGCTGAATAGGTCTGGAAATGAATATGAATGCTGTTCTAAAAGTTAAGGGGCTAACAAAGCGGGTGGTCAGTCCTGAAGGGGAGCTAACGCTTTTAAATAATGTTGCTCTCGATATCAAGGTCGCAGAATCGGTGGCAATCATTGGCGCATCCGGCGCGGGTAAATCCACTTTGCTGGGGTTGTTGGCAGGGCTGGATGTGCCAACCAGCGGCCAGGTGTGGCTGGATGGTGTTGACCTGTTTGCCCTGGACGAAGATGGCCGTGCCCGGCTCAGGGCGGAAAAGGTGGGCTTTGTCTTTCAGAGTTTTCAATTACTGAGCAACCTGACGGCCCTGGAAAACGTGATGTTGCCCTTGGAACTGACAGGCAGAACCGATGCTGCTGATGTGGCACTACAGGTACTTGAACGGGTTGGTCTTGAGTCGCGTCAGGGGCATTATCCCAAACAGTTGTCTGGGGGGGAGCAGCAACGGGTGGCCATTGCCCGTGCCTTTGCGCCACGGCCCAAAATTTTATTCGCCGATGAACCCACTGGTAATCTTGATGTTAAGACCGGCGGTACGATTATTGATTTGCTGTTTGAGTTAAATGCCGAGCAGGGCACAACGCTGATGCTGGTGACTCACGACAGTCATCTGGCGGATCGTTGTCTGAGGCAGTTGGAACTGGAAGAAGGTTGCCTGAGGGGCGATACGTGACTGCTTTGCAACTCGGCCTGCGGCAATTGTGGCGTGACTGGCGGGCAGGCGAACTGATCGTGCTGTTACTGGCATTGATTGTTGCCGTTGCCAGTGTCAGCTCGGTTAATTTTTTTACCAATCGTATTCAACTGGCCTTGGCGAATCAATCTAATGATTTGCTGGGGGGCGATCTGGTTTATTCATCCGGTAATCCTATCGCTGCTGAAAAAATAGCAACTGCCGTGGCCGCCGGATTGCAAACGGCTGAAACGGTTGAGTTCCCAACCATGGTGTTGGCGGCAGATTCCAGTCAACTCGTGGCACTGAAAGCGGTCAGCCATGCCTATCCTTTGCGTGGTGGTGTACATATTGCCAATGCCTTGTTTGCGCCAGCAAAAACGGTTGCTGAGACCCCGGCAGTGGGAAGTGTCTGGGTGGGCAGTCAGGTGTTGACGCAACTTGGGCTTGAGGTGGGTGATCGCCTGACGGTGGGGGCTGTTGAACTGGTTGTGGCGGCGGTGTTGATCAATGAACCAGAGCAATCCGGGGGGATGCTGTTTGGTTTTGCGCCGCGCCTGTTAATGAATATTAATGATCTTCCACGCACTCAGCTGGTTCAACCGGCCAGCCGGGTGACGCATCGGCTGTTACTGGCTGGGAAAACAGATCGTGTTGCTGCACTACAGCGTGATTGGCAGAATCAGCTTGAGCCTGGTGAGCGACTGACCAGTATTAAAGATGCACGACCGCAAGTGACAACAGCCTTGCAGCGGGCTGAGGCCTTTCTTGGTCTGGCGGCCCTGGTGAGTGTGTTGCTTGCCGCCACGGCTGTGGCAATGGCTGCGCGTCGGTATGTCAGTCGCCATTTAGATAACTGTGCAGTGATGCGTTGTCTGGGGGCTGAACAGGGTTTCATCAGTCGCCTGTATTTGTGGCAGATGCTTGTGCTGGGTTTGATGGGCTGCGGTGCAGGGGTTTTGCTTGGTTATCTGGCGCAGTGGGGGTTGGTTGCTTTTTTGGGGCCGTTTGCAGGCATTGAACTCCCGCCTGCTAATGGTTGGCCTGTGGTGTTGGGTTTTTTGACAGGCATGATCACCCTACTGGGATTTACTCTTCCGCCAATTATGCAGCTGGCGAATGTGCCAACCCTGCGGGTGCTTAATCGTGAGCTTGGCAGTATCGGCTTCAATACGCTGACGGCCTATGTTGTCGGCGGGCTGGCCTTTGTTCTTTTAACCCTTTTGCAGGCACAAAATATCAAGCTGGCAGCCAGTGTTTTGATGGGGCTGTTATTACTGTTGTTTGTGTTGGCGCTGCTGGCGACGGTGTTATTGCTGTTGCTCAAATGGTCGGTTAATCGTGCCGGGGCGTCATGGCGGTTTGGTCTGGTCAATATCAGTCGTCGTGCCCGGCACAGTATTATTCAGATGGTGGGTTTCAGTATTGGTTTGATGGCGCTGTTGCTGTTGGCCGTGGTGCGGACGGATCTGTTGGATGAGTGGCAGGGGCGGTTGGCTGATAACACACCTAACCGTTTCCTGATCAATATCCAACCGGCTCAGGTTGAGCCAATTAAGGCGTTTTTTAGCACCGAAAATATCGACGTGCCCGTGTTTCACCCAATGGTGCGGGCGCGTTTGGTGGCAATTAATGATGTGGCCGTAACGGCAGATGATTTTGAAAGCGAGCGCGGTAAACGTCTGGCAAGTCGTGAGTTCAACCTCTCCTGGGCTGCGGTTATGCAGCAAGACAATCAGATTGTTGCGGGGCGCTGGTGGACTGATTCGGAAAGCGCCTGGCCAATGCTATCGGTTGAAGCCGGTTTGGCCAAAGAACTGGGGCTGGTTTTGGGTGACAGGCTGACATATTCAGCGGCTGGCCAGACGGTGACCGCCGAAATCAGCAGCTTGCGCAGTGTCGACTGGGGCAGCTTCAATGCTAATTTCTTTGTGCTTGCGCCACCGCAGTTGCTGGTGGATTTTCCGGCCAGTTACATCACCGCCTTTTATCTGCCGGAATCGCAACATGCGTTTTTGAACCGTCTATTGCAGCAGTTTGGCAATATCACTGTATTTGATGTGGCCGGTATTTTGGCTCAGGTGCGCAGCATTGTTGAACGCATTACTCTGGCAGTGGAATATGTTTTTCTGTTTACCCTGCTGGCGGGGCTGATGGTGATGTACGCAGCCATTCATTCAACGCTGGATGAGCGAGTCCGTGAAGCGGCAATTTTGCGAACGCTGGGGGCCAGTCGCCGCCAGTTGCTCACTGGGATTGTGCTTGAATATGCGGTGTTGGGGCTGTTGTCAGGCATTGTGGCGGCAACTGTGGCAGGGGGTGTGGGAATGCTTGTTGCGGAACGTATTTTTGACCTGGACTATGTGCCTGGTTTTTCCCTCTGGCTGGCAGGGGGATTGATTGGCGCGGTTGGGGTTGGTCTGGCTGGGGTTTGGGGAACACGCTTTGTTGTCAATCAGTCGCCCCTGAAGACCTTGAGACAGTTTTGAGGCGGGTCGTTTAATTTTTAAGGGCCGCTTGTTGCGGCCCTTGTCATTTACTTATTTGATTCCCGTTGCTAGCAGGTACTCATGCGGTATCACCAGGCCATTGCTGGTCTGAAACTCACTGGCAAAACGAGCCACTTCATCACGGACATTCTCGCGTTCGCTCTGAGGCAGGGCGTCGAACTGTTGTTTCATGATGTCTGAGGCTTCGATGAGATCCCAGTATTCAGCAAAGGATTGAAACTGGTAACTAAACTGTTTCGCTTCAATTTTAAAGTTCTCAAAACCCGCTTGTTGCAGCAGCGTTTCGAATACGCCGTCTTCTCCCATGGAGGTGACCTTGGCAAGGGCGGGCTGATCCTGTTCATCCAGGCGGTCTTTAAATACCTGATAGGCCCAGTGCATGGTGGTCATGGTTTCAGGGCTGCTCCAGACTGCCAGGGCAAATTGGCCGCCAGGTTTGAGTACCCTGAACATCTCTTTTGCCCCCTGAAGCGGGTTTTCAAATAGCATGACACCAAACCGGCAGATGGCCTTGTCAAAATGGGCGTCGTCGAATTTAAGCTGTTCGGCAGACATGGTGGTGAATTCAATATTGTTCAGTCGCGCGTTTTTAAGCTTGTTTTGCGCCGCCCTGACCATGCCGTCAGCAGCGTCAGTGCCAATGATCTGTGCGTGGGGATTTCTTTTGGCCAATGTAATGGCGGGTTCGCCTGTGCCTGAGGCAAGATCGATTATCTTGTCACCGGGATTGACCCGCAGTGTTGCCAGCAGGGCTTCGCCAACGGGGGCGAGGTGGGGTAAAAACAGATCAAATTTTTCTGCCAGATTATCCCAGTCGGGTTGGTTTTGATTGCTCATGAGAGATATTCCTGATTGTATTGGTGAATGCTATTGAGAGTAGCATAGGGATTATCTTGGTAGCTGAATTGATGGTTTTTTAACCTGGCGCCTTGAGCCTATGCAAGCTTGTTGTTATTTTGTCTACAAAATGAGCTGGAGTGATGATGCGTAATCTAATTTTAAGTTTAATCTGTTTTATTTCATTTTCTAGCTATGCAGCTGATTTTGAAGAGCAAACTGTAGCAGTCGAAGCCAAAGTACAAATCGGGCTTATTACTATCAAGTCCGCAATCGGCACCAGTATGCAAGGCTATGTTGCTGGTCCTGAAGATGCTGAGCTGGGTATTTTGATTCTGCATGATCGCTGGGGAGTGAATGATTCCATCCGTCAGTGGGTCGACCGGTTTGCAGCCAAGGGTTATCGGGCACTGGCCATTGATACTTTTGATGGCCGCATCTCAAAAAAGATGTGGCTGGCAACAGAAATTATGAATGCGACTGACCCCGAGTGGGTGAAGGCTGATGTAAAGGCTGGCTTGAGTTATCTGAAAAAAGGTGGACGAAAGCTGGTAACACTGGGCGCGGGTTTTGGCGGTTGGCAGTCTTTCCAGGCAGCAGTTACAGACCCTGACGGTGTGGCTGGAACCATTGTTATTTATGGTGAGCTTGATGCCGATGTAGCACAGGTGCGCAGCTTGAAGGCTCCGGTATTGGCTATTTTTGCCCTGCAGGATGAACGGATCACTCCGAGCATCGTTGATGGCTACAGGCGGATGATGAAAAAGAGTTTAATTTCATATCGGGCTTATAGCTTCCCGGCTGGGCACGGTTTTATGGATGCGGCGTACCCGAGCTATAACGAGTCTCTGGCAAGGGATGCCTGGGAACAGGTCGATGGTTTTCTGGCAAGTTTTATTGAGGCAGGCTAGAAGGTCTTTTCATTCCAGCCCCACATATGCCTGGCTGGGCTATTGAACTCTATATAAATTCTATCTGCTTTTATTCCCGTCTGGGCTTCGATAAGCACGCATAGTTTTCTGGAGAAAGCGGCTGTTTGCTCTTCCGGTAGGCCCAGGCTCTTAAGCTCGACGAAGGCGGTGGGCTGGTCGTTTCCAGCAAAACACATGGGTTTCGCCACTTCCAGTGCAATCATTACGTAATTTTCTGATTTTCCCAAAATTTCCGCGACGCCTTTTGACATGTTTTTTAGCAGTTGTCGGCATGATTCCGGTGTGGGTTGCTGATTTGTCTCAAGCTTGAGGTAAGGCATGATTGATCCGCTGATGTGGTCTGGCTGGATTATAACGAGCTCTCTTGAAGTTTTGCGAATCTGCCTCAGATAATAAAATTCTGGTATACTCGTGCGCTTGGTCTAAGAGCTTGACTAAGTTACGAATTCTCATGTAATTTCGGGTTCTTTGATAATTAAAATACTGAAAATAGAGCGACAGCCCGTTAAGCGGGCTTTTTCTCTTTTGAAAAAAGGTTTTTAGGAGAGAATCAAGGTGGAATTGACTGGTGCCGAAATCTTAATCCGTTGTCTTGAGGATGAAGGTGTCGAATATCTGTTTGGCTACCCCGGTGGGGCAGTGTTGCATATTTACGATGCGATTTATAAGCAGGATAAGGTTGAACATATTCTGGTGCGTCACGAGCAGGCGGCTACTCATGCCGCTGATGGATATGCCCGTTCTTCTGGCAAGCCTGGTGTCGTCCTTGTTACCTCCGGCCCGGGGGCAACCAATGCCATTACGGGTATTGCAACGGCCTATATGGACTCGATTCCTATGGTTGTTTTTACCGGTCAGGTGCCTACTAGTTTGATTGGTAACGATGCCTTTCAGGAGGTTGATTCTGTTGGTATTACCCGGCCATGTGTTAAACATAATTTTTTGGTTAAAGATGTAAAAGACATCGCTGAGACCATCAAAAAGGCCTTTTATGTCGCAACGACTGGACGTCCTGGCCCGGTTGTTGTTGATATTCCAAAAGACATTACTGCCGAGAAGTGTGAATACCACTATCCCAAGCGTATTTCCATGCGTTCATATAATCCGGTAGTGAAGGGTAATAAGCGTCAGATCATTAAGGCTGTGGATTTAATGTTATCTGCAAAGCGGCCAATGGTTTACAGCGGCGGCGGTGTGATTCTTGATCGCGCGGCCAAACCACTGACTGATATGACCAGAAAGCTGGGCTTTCCAATTACTAATACGCTGATGGGGCTGGGTGCTTATCCTGCAACGGATAAGCAATTTCTCGGTATGCTGGGTATGCACGGTACCTACGAAGCCAATATGGCTATGCATAATTGTGATGTGCTAATTGCCATCGGTGCCCGTTTTGATGATCGTGTTACCGGCAATATCGAGAAGTTTTGCCCGACTGCCAAAATTATTCATATCGATATTGACCCTGCCTCTATTGCCAAAAATGTCATGGTCGATGTACCTATCGTCGGGGGCGTTAGCAATGTTTTGAAAGAGATGATGGCGCTGATCGCAGAATCCAAACAGAAACCGGATCAAAAGGCGATGGCCGAATGGTGGGCGCAGATTGAAGAATGGCGTGGTGTCGATTGTCTTAAGTATGAAACCGAGACGGATGTGATTAAGCCACAGTATGTGGTTGAATCACTCTATAAGGTCACCAAGGGTGATGCCTTTGTTACTTCAGATGTGGGGCAGCATCAAATGTGGGCGGCTCAGTTCTATAAATTTGATAAACCATATCGCTGGATTAACTCAGGTGGTTTGGGCACGATGGGGTTTGGTCTGCCGGCTGCTATGGGGGCACAATTTGCTAATCCAAAGGCGACAGTTGCCTGTGTGACAGGTGAAGGCAGTATTCAGATGAATATTCAGGAACTGTCAACCTGCATGCAATACGGTTTGCCCATCAAAATTATTTGTTTGAATAACCGAGCGCTCGGTATGGTGCGGCAGTGGCAGGAGTTTTTCTATCAGGGCCGTTATGCTATGTCGTACATGGAGGCCTTGCCTGACTTTGTTAAGTTGGCTGAATCATACGGTCATGTTGGTATGAATATTGAGAAACCTGAAGATGTGGTTCCTGCGATGGAAGAAGCAATGGGGAAATATAAAAATCGTCTGGTGTTTATGAATTTCATTACCGATCAGACTGAAAATGTTTATCCGATGATCCCAGCCGGTGCTGGTTTGAACGAAATGATTTTGGTGTAAGTTGATGCGTCATATAATTTCTATTTTGATGGAAAATGAAGCGGGTGCCCTGTCGCGTGTGGCTGGGTTGTTTTCGGCGCGTGGTTATAATATTGAGTCCCTGACTGTTGCAGCGACAGAGGATCCATCTCTGTCGCGCATGACACTGGTGACGCGTGGCTCTGATCAGATCATTGAGCAGATCACCAAGCAATTGAATAAATTGATTGATGTGGTCAAATTGATTGATTTGACTGAAGGTCCGCATATCGAACGTGAAATGATGTTGGTTAAGGTCAAGGCGGCTGCGGCTACTGACGCACGTAATGAAATTAATCGCCTGGCAGAAATTTTTCGCGGAAACATTATCGATGTGACCAGTAATAGCTACACCATCGAACTGACAGGAACTGGCGATAAGCTGGATGCCTTTATTCGGGCCGTGGGGCATGAAGAAATTCTGGAGACAGTGCGTTCTGGAGTGTCTGGAATTTCAAGGGGCGACAAAAGCCTGTCTCTATAACGAATTTTTAGTTAACAAAGTCTACGTGTAAAAGGATTAAATAAAATGAACTTGAACATCTATTACGACAAAGATTGTGACTTGTCCATCATCAAAGACATGAAGGTTGCGATTATTGGTTATGGTTCACAAGGTCACGCGCATGCCAATAACCTGAAAGATTCGGGTGTTGATGTGATTGTTGGTTTGCGTGCTGGTTCAGCTTCAGTTGCTAAAGCTGAAGCTTCTGGTCTGAAAGTCGCCCCAGTGGCTGATGCTATCAAGGCCGCTGATCTGGTAATGATTTTGACGCCGGATGAATTCCAGGGACAACTTTATAAAGAAGAGATCGAGCCTAACCTGAAAGAGGGCTCAGTTCTGGCTTTCGCCCATGGTTTTTCAATCATTTATAACCAAATTTCGCCACGTAAAGACTTGGATGTCATCATGATTGCGCCTAAGGCACCTGGGCACACTGTACGTTCTGAGTTTGTTAAGGGTGGTGGTATTCCAGATTTGATCGCCATTGAACAGGATGCCTCTGGTAATGCTAAAGCGATTGCGCTGTCATACGCTTCAGGTGTTGGTGGTGGTCGTACGGGTATCATCGAAACAACTTTCCGTGATGAGTGTGAAACTGATCTGTTTGGCGAGCAGGCTGTTTTGTGTGGTGGTGCGGTTGAATTGGTTAAGGCCGGTTTTGAAACACTGACTGAAGCTGGCTACGCGCCTGAAATGGCTTACTTTGAGTGTCTGCATGAGCTAAAGTTGATCGTTGATCTGATGTACGAAGGTGGCATTGCCAACATGAATTACTCGATTTCCAATAATGCTGAATATGGCGAATATGTGACCGGCCCGAAGGTGATCAATGAAGAAAGTCGTGAAGCCATGCGTCAGGCACTGCGCGATATCCAGGAAGGAAAATACGCTAAGAAATTCATTCTCGAAGGCCAGGCTGGCTACCCTGAAATGACTGCTATGCGTCGCCTGAATGCTGAGCATCCAATTGAAAAGACTGGGGCGAAACTGCGTGAAATGATGCCTTGGATTCAAAAGATTGTAGATAAAAACAAGAACTAAAATTATTTAGTTGGTTCTGTATAACAACAGGGATTGGTGCCTAGGCCCAGTCCCTGTTTTGTATTTGTAGTATGAAGATGTATATTTTGAACCTAGTTTTGCTGTAACGGAGTGAGCTGAGCCTGTTTATGGATGCTGAAAAGAAACGTCGCCGCGGGATTTACCTTCTGCCAAACCTGTTTACCACAGCAGGTTTGTTTGGTGGTTTTTATGCCATCATTGCCGCTATGAGCGGGCGTTTTGAGGCTGCGGCGATTGCTGTTTTTATCGCTATGGTGATGGATGGGCTGGATGGGCGTATTGCCCGTATGACCAATACCCAGAGTGATTTTGGCAAGGAATATGACAGCCTGGCAGATATGGTCTCTTTTGGTCTTGCGCCTGCGTTGGTGATTTATCTATGGGCCTTGGCTCCACTTGGTAAAGTTGGTTTTGCGGCGGCCTTTATTTATGCGGCGGGTGCCGCATTACGTCTGGCACGTTTTAACACCCAGGCTGGAATTGCTGATAAACGTTATTTTCAGGGGCTGGCCAGCCCGGCTGCCGCAGCATTAATTCTTGGCTTTGTCTGGTGGGGTAATGATGCCGCATGGGTGCGTGAAAATATAGCCTGGTTGGCTGCCTTCCTGACGGTGTCAGCGGGTCTGTTGATGGTGAGTAATGTGCGTTATAACAGCTTTAAGGATCAGGATTTGAAGGGCAAGGTACCATTTTTCAAGATTCTTCTGGTTGTGGTTGTTTTTGGTCTGGTGGCCATGGATCCTCCAAAGATGCTGTTTTTTATTGCGCTTACTTATGCCGCTTCGGGCATTGTTTTGACCTTGATGCAATTACGACAGCATCGGGCTGATCGAAAATCATAAACTGATTAAGACTTGATCTAAGAGGGTGGGGCGTATATAGTTTTCCTACGATGACATTGGAAATATTGATGGAACACCGTTTTTCACAATTCAAACTTCATTCTTCAACTGGTGGTGATGCTCTGTTGCTGCTAGGGCTACGCCTGCTGCCCTCGGGCATATAAAAAACCTTTGGCCATATTCGGCCACCAAAAAACCAGATATTTTTTAAACGTGCAGCCAAGGTTGTCGTTTGCCGCTGATGTGCCCCTGCTGTAATATCGGCGACAGGATTGGAGTGAAAATCATGAGTGATAAATTAATAGTTTTTGATACCACCTTGCGTGATGGCGAACAAAGCCCTGGGGCTTCCATGACCAAGGATGAGAAAGTTCGTATTGCCAAGTTGTTGGAAAAAATGCGTGTTGATGTTATTGAGGCCGGTTTCCCTATCGCCAGTCAGGGAGATTTTGAGGCTGTGCAAGCCGTTGCCAACGCAGTAAAAGACAGTACTGTTTGTGGTTTGTCTCGTGCGCTGGACAAGGATATTGACCGTGTCGGTGAGGCGCTCAAAGGTGCCAACTCAGCGCGCATTCACACATTTATTGCCACGTCCCCAATCCATATGGAGATGAAGTTGCGCATGTCACCAGATCAGGTGGTTGAGCAGGCAGTGAGGGCTGTAAAACGTGCCCGTCAGCATACAGATAACATTGAGTTTTCACCTGAAGATGCAGGTCGTTCAGAGTTGGGTTTTTTGTGCCGCGTGATCGAAAAAGTGATCGATGCTGGTGCGACGACCATTAATATTCCTGACACTGTTGGTTACAATGTGCCAAATCAGTTTGGTCGCTTGATTAGAAATCTGATTGAACGGATTCCAAATTCAGATAAGGCGATCTTCTCTGTCCATTGCCATAATGATTTAGGGCTTGCTGTTGCCAACTCCTTATCGGCGGTGATGAATGGTGCTCGCCAGGTTGAATGCACGATAAACGGCTTGGGTGAACGTGCTGGCAATGCCTCGCTGGAAGAGATCGTTATGGCCGTGCGTACCCGGCAGGATATTTTTGATTGCGATACGAATTTGGATGCTACACAGATTGTACCTGCCAGCCGTCTGGTTTCTGGAATTACTGGTTTTCCTGTTCAGCCGAATAAGGCAATTGTGGGAGCTAACGCGTTTGCCCATGAGTCTGGCATTCACCAGGATGGCGTGCTCAAAAATCGCGAAACCTATGAAATCATGCGTGCTGAAGATGTTGGCTGGAGCACCAACCGCATGGTATTGGGTAAGCACTCAGGCCGCAATGCATTCCGCACTCGTTTGAATGAGTTGGGTATTAACTTCGAGGTGGAAGAAGAACTCAATGATGCATTCAAGCGTTTTAAAGATTTAGCCGACAAAAAACATGAAATATATGATGATGATTTACAGGCCTTAGTGACTGATGCAAGTGTTGGGGTTGAGAACGAGCACGTTAAATTGATTGCTTTGAAGGTCTGTTCAGAAACCGGGGAGATCCCGGATGCCAGCATTACACTGAGTATTGATGGTGAGGAAAAACAGGCACATTCAGAAGGTGGTGGTCCTGTTGATGCCACGTTTAAGGCGATTGAGTCAATTATTGATACAGGTAGTGAACTGCAGCTTTATTCGGTCAATAATGTCACCAATGGTACTGACTCCCAGGGTGAGGTGACAGTGCGGCTGGAAAAGGCGGGACGGATCATCAATGGTCAGGGGGCAGATACTGATATTGTTATCGCCTCGGCTAAGGCCTATATCAATGCTGTCAATAAAATGATGGCGGTTGATGATAGAGCGCACCCGCAGCTCTAGGCTTGAGAAGAGTAAGGCCGGTGCAGACAGATCAGCAACGTCGTCAGTATTTGCAAGCGATGGTAATTCAAACCTGGTTATTGCGCCGGCCTGAATCTCGATGCCTGGAAGAAGCACCAATATCAGAAAATGTCGATATTCACCAAGCCAATCAGGTTGTGTCTGCTCTAGAACAGCCCGTCGTTGCCACAGACTGGCATGGTCTACAGGCAGAGGTCAGTGTTTGTCGTCGTTGTGACCTGTGTCAGCAGCGCAACCAAACTGTGTTTGGTGTTGGTAACCCTGATGCCGATTTGCTGGTGGTGGGTGAAGCACCTGGGGCTGAAGAAGATGCCCAGGGAGAGCCTTTTGTTGGTGCAAGCGGCAAACTGTTGAATCAAATGTTACTGGCGATTGGGCTCAAGCGCGAAAACGTTTACATCGCCAATATTGTCAAATGTCGCCCCACGGATGATCGTGACCCACGCGCCGCAGAAGTTGCTGCGTGCGAGCATTATCTTAAGCAACAGATTGCGTTGATCCAGCCTAAGATAATCTTTGCCGTTGGCCGAATTGCCGCGCAAAACCTGTTGAAGTCAGATCAAAAGGTAGGTGATATGCGTGGCCAGAAATTTGAATATGGCGACAGCAGGATTTCATTGGTTGTCAGCTACCATCCTGCTTATCTATTACGTATGCCGTCAGCAAAACGTAAGGCCTGGCAAGATTTGCTATTTGCGCGGCAAGTGCTTAATAGCAAATAACATCAATGTTTGTAGAACCCTACCAACTGCGTCTTATGACCGAAGCAGATGTGCCGTCTATTTTGCAGATCGAAAATATCGCTTATCCCTTTCCCTGGACTGAAGGCAATTTACGCGACTGTCTGAAAAGCAATTATTACGCCTGTGTACTCGAAGATAGCAGCGATATGTGTGGTTATGCCCTGATGTCCATGGCCGCGGGTGAGGCGCATGTTTTGAATATTTGTATTCACCCGGCTCAACAAGGCAAAGGTTTGGGACGGGCATTGTTGCATTCACTAGAGCAAACCGCCAGAGCGAATAAGGTTGAAATGTTATTACTTGAGGTTCGTGCCTCTAATACACGTGCCATCAAATTGTATGAGTCGATGGGGTTTAATGAATTGGGTTGCCGTGAAAACTACTATCCCAATCACAATGGTCGTGAGGATGCATTGGTGTTGGCACGACAACTAATCTAGATCATTATTTTGGGCTATGCTTGTTATTACAACAAACAATCAACAAGGAGTGTTGTATGTCCAAATATCTATGGTTATTGGATAATGGCCACGGTGGCGTTATTGACGGCCTCTACCAAACAGAAGGCAAGCGCAGTCCAAACTGGGATGATGAATCAATTCTTTATGAAGGCGAGTTTAATCGCGCCATTGTTAATCGCTTGATTGAAATGCTTACTACTGAACGCATCAACTATGTCAATATAGTCCCCGAGTTAGAAGATATCTCTCTGAATGAACGGGTCAAACGTGCCAATAGCTATCATGATCAAAGCAGCTGTATTTATATTTCCATTCATGCCAATGCTGGTGGTGGTAAAGGTTATGAGATTTATACCTCACCTGGTACAACCAATTCAGATAAAGTGGCAACTGTTTTTTACAAAGCGTTCAGGAAAGAATTTCCTCGTATCAAAATGCGTTCTGATCTGTCTGATGGTGATGTGGATAAAGAGGCTAATTTTTATGTTCTGAAAAATACCAAGATGCCAGCAGCGTTGACGGAAAATTTTTTCATGGATAATAAAAATGAGTGTAAAAAATATCTAATGACAAAAGAGGGCCGTGATCGTGTTGCCAGCGCCCATTTTGAAGCGATAATTAATATTGAAACGAATGGGTTTGATTAACTGGCTGTTTACCTCCTTGAGTTGGGCTAACCATAATGTGTGAAATAAATGACTGACTTTAGCCTGTTCGATTTTGTGCCTGCCATTGTTACCATCATTCTGGTGGTGGGTGCCATCATAACCAGCAACCTGTTTCTTGTTCGCCATTATCAGGCTGAACCAAAATTCCGCTACCGCCTCCATTTGATTAAGCTTGCGATTGCCTTTGTTGGAATTTTATTGGTGATTTTGATTTTGCCGTTTAATGAATCAACTCGTGGTCAATTGCTGAGTCTGATCGGAATTGTGTTGTCCGCCACCATAGCCCTGTCATCCACTACCTTTGTGGGTAATGCCATGGCCGGGGTCATGTTGCGTAGCTTACGAAGCTTTAAGATTGGTGACTTTATTCGCGTCGGTGAAAGCTTTGGCCGGGTATCAGAAATGGGCTTTCTGCATGTGGAAATACAAACCACAGACCGTGATCTGATGACCTTGCCTAACCTCTATGTGGTGACACAGCCGACCAAGGTGATTCATGCCACAGGCACGATTATTTCTGCGGAAGTCACCCTTGGTTATGATGTTTCGCGCCGTGATGCTGAGTCAGCTTTGCTTGAGGCGGCTCAAGAAACGGGGCTTACTGATCCATTTGTGTTGATAACAAAGCTGGGTGACTACTCGGTCAGTTATCAGGTTAATGGTCTGCTGAGTGAGGTTAAACAGCTGCTTTCTTATCGTTCCACCCTGCACAAAAGAATGTTGGATCACCTGCATCAAACGGGAATAGAGATTGTATCTCCCAGCTTTATGAATACGCGTGCTTATCCGGCTGAAAAACAGTTTATTCCTGAATATCAAGGTTTGGGTGAACATGTTGAGGCGGAGGCGGGCAAGGCTGAAGAGATGATATTTGATATTGCTGAGGACGCCGCTTCTCTGGAACAGATGCGGGAAGCATTCAGACAATCGCAGATCCAAATTCAGGCGCTGGAAAAGAAGCTGGAAAAGAGTGCTGAAGCTCCACAACGTGATCAACTGATCAAAGAGCTGGAATGCCTCAAACGTCGTGATCAGCGTATGAACGTGCTGATAGAAAAGCGAGAACAGCAGGCGGGGTCATAACAGGCTGGTTTCTAACCTGTCACGGGTTGCCTGCTAACCATCGCCGTACATGTCGACGGCCAGTGCAATATAGCCCATTTTGGCCAGCATACGCGCCCGTTCACGCGCATAGTCGTTATGCCCCAACCACTCATGCACAGCAGCCCGTATAACAGTAAATATCTCATTCATTCCCCCTCCTTGCTTGATTGGCCATGCAGTATGGCGGTAAGCAACGGCGTTGGCGAGGATATAGAGATAATAGCGTTGCTTGCAGCAGGAATATAATTTCAAGATATAGTCCTTATAAAACAAAAGGATAGGTTTGTTTTGTTGGTTGGCTAAGAGAAAACTTTCGATGAGATTCTATTTACCTGTTTTTTAGAGAATTTTAGGGTAAAATAGCGGCCATTTTTACGCTGTCTGGTTTCGCGACGGGCGAAATGGATTTTTATATTAACTTTTAGAGTAGAAACATGACTGATCTGACCAAATACAGAAACATCGGTATTTTCGCTCACGTAGATGCGGGTAAGACCACAACTACCGAGCGTATCCTCAAGCTCACCGGTAAGATTCATAAAACAGGTGAAGTGCATGACGGTGCGGCTACGACTGACTTCATGGAGCAGGAGCAGGAGCGTGGTATCACTATCCAGTCTGCGGCGACCACTTGTTTTTGGGATGATCACCGTTTCAACATTATTGATACCCCTGGACACGTTGATTTCACCATCGAAGTTTATCGTTCTCTGAAAGTGCTTGACGGTGGTGTAGGTGTTTTCTGTGGTTCTGGCGGTGTTGAGCCTCAGTCAGAAACCAACTGGCGTTATGCCAATGAATCAGAAGTTGCCCGTGTTATTTTCGTTAACAAGCTTGATCGTATGGGGGCAGACTTCTATCGCGTAGTTGATCAGACCAGAAAAGTTCTGGGTGCCAATGCCTTGATTATGTGCCTGCCTGTCGGCATCGAAGATGATTTTGTTGGCATCATTGATCTGATGGAAATGAAAGCCTGGATTTGGGATGAGACTGGCGACCCAATGAACTACGAAATTGTTGATATTCCTGCTGAGTACCAACAAAAGGCAGAAGAGTATCGTGAAATGATGGTTGAAACTGCGCTTGAGCAAGACGACGATCTGATGGAAGCCTACCTGGAAGGCGAGATGCCATCTGTAGCCGATCTGAAACGCTGTATTCGCAAAGGGACAATTGCACTGGACTTCTTCCCAACCTACTGTGGTTCTGCATTTAAGAACAAGGGTGTTCAGCCAATGTTGAATGCCGTTGTTGATTACCTGCCTAGCCCAACTGAAGTTAAGCCACAGCCTGAAGTCGATCTGGATGGTAACGAGACGGGCGAATTTGCTATCGTTGCAACTGACAAACCACTGCGTGCCTTGGCGTTCAAAATCATGGATGACCGTTTCGGTGCCTTAACCTTTATTCGTATTTACTCAGGTACGCTGAACAAGGGTGATTCTGTATTCAATACCTTCACTGGTAAGACTGAACGTATCGGTCGCCTGGTAGAGATGCATGCCGACGAACGTATCGAACTGAACTCAGCTCAAGCCGGTGACATCATCGCTGTTGTGGGTATGAAGAATGTTCAAACCGGTCACACCCTGTGTGATCCTAAGCACCCTGCAACGCTGGAGCCAATGGTATTTCCTGATCCAGTTATCTCTATCGCTATCTCGCCTAAAGACAAGGCCGGTTCTGAGAAAATGGGTATTGCGATCGGTAAGATGATTCAGGAAGATCCATCATTCCGCGTTGAGACTGATGAAGATTCAGGTGAGACCATTATCAAGGGTATGGGGGAGCTTCATCTGGATATCAAGGTCGACATCCTCAAGCGTACTCATGGTATTGATGTGACCGTTGGCAAACCACAGGTTGCTTATCGCGAAACTATCACCAAGCGTATTGAAGATAGCTACACTCATAAGAAACAGTCGGGTGGTTCTGGTCAGTTCGGTAAGATTGATTACATTGTTGAACCCGGTGAAACAGGTTCAGGTTTTGAATTCGAATCCAAGGTAACGGGGGGTAACGTACCGCGCGAATTCTGGCCTGCGGTTGAAAAAGGTTTTGCCAGTAGCATGGTGAAAGGTGTTCTGGCGGGTTTCCCTTGCCTGGATGTTAAAGTTACGCTGAAGGATGGTGCCTACCATGCGGTTGATTCCTCGGCTGTTGCTTTTGAAATCGCAGCAAGAGGTGCTTATCGTCAAACCATGCCTAAGGCAGGTGCTCAGATTCTTGAGCCTATCATGAAGGTAGATGTCTTCACACCAGATGATCACGTCGGTGATGTTATTGGTGATTTGAATCGTCGTCGAGGCATGATCTTGGGTCAGGAATCAGGTGTGACAGGCGTTCGCATCAAAGCACAGGTTCCTTTGTCTGAAATGTTTGGTTACATCGGTGATCTGCGTACCATGACCTCTGGTCGTGGTCAGTTCTCTATGGAGTTCGAACATTACTCTGCTTGTCCTAAGAATGTTGCAGAAGATGTCATCAAAGAAGTACAAGAACGCGATGCTGCTGCCAAGAAGAAGTAACGCGTTTTGATTATGGCCGGGCAAGTAGGCTTGTCCGGCCATAATAGTTTTTTTAAGACCTCTTTAGCCGCTGTTAAAGAGGTTTTTTAGTATTTAAGAGCGCAAGTTACGCTGGCTCAGCGGGAGTTAAAGCATGAGTAAGATCCTTCAGTTTTATCGCAAACGCGATGAGTATGCCGACCTGTATAGTCAAAATTAGCGTTTTAAGGTGTATACAGAACGCCATCTGGATCAGATTGCCCCGATTCAACGCCTGCCAGAAGAACAGCGCTAATGTTTTGCTTTTTCGTGTGAATCAATACGTGATTGATTGGACCAATATCCTGGAAGATCCTATCTTCCAGCTAATCTTTCCGCAGCCAGACATGCTTGAGCAGGGCGACTTTGATCGCATGGCCGACACCGGCCGTGCTATATGGAGAACTATGCGAATGTAAGTGGACAACAAACCCCATCTAACAAAGCCACTACATCATTGCTATCGTTTTGATTTCAACATCATCAAGGCGAACCAGATGAAATTAGCACAGAAAAAAGACTTCTGGTAACAACACATTCAGGCGTGGGAAAAAGTAAGCTTCCACAAAAGGTTTATTGCCAACAGAACAATATCTCCTTTGCCAGCTTTGGTTACTGGCGAACACGTTTAAATCGTTTGCAAAAGCCAATGAAAAAACTTGTTCCCGTTACACTCACACGGCCATCGCCTGTAGTGGTTACGTTGCCAATCGGTATTCGCATTGATGTGCTTGTGCATGCGTTGGATGAGGTTTTACCGGTGATTGCTAAAACCTGTCATGAGGCTGTTTGATGTTGCGCCCAAGTAAAGTGTATCTGTACAGTGAGCCGGTTGATATGCGTAAATCGATGAACAGTCTATCGGTTTTAGTTGGCAAGAGATAGATCTATCACCGAACATGGATGCCTTGTTTGTGTTTTGTAATCGTGGCCGGGATAAGATCAAATTGCTGTGTTGGTAGCACAATGGTTTTATTGTTTGGTATAAGCGTTTGGAGACGCAGCGCTTCCGCTGGCCGAGTGTTAATTAAGCATTGCGTCTATCTGGACAGGAATTAACTGGCTGTTCGCATCGAACACTCTGTTTCGGATGCAGACAATCTCTGTGATTGCGGCTGCCAACGTGTTGAGATTGGTGAAGAGACCAGCGAGCAGCTGGATATTATCCCCGCTTAGGTTCAGATCATTGTCAACGTGCTAAAAAATATGCCTGCAAGCAGTGTGAAGCAGGGGGCATAACCGCACCCTTACCGCCGCAGTCGATTCCAAAAAGCAATGCCAGTCCCGGCTTGCTGGCACATGTCGCCACTGCCAAGTACCACGCTTAGGGTATCGGCAAGAAGCCGTGCTGAACAGATCAGGCGTTGAAATTCCACGCAACCCCCTGGCTAACTTAACTGGCAGATCAAATCCGGCGAGCTGATCCAGCCACTCATCAACCTGCTGAAAGATAAACTGTTTGCCTACTCCGTGATGCACTGTGATGAGACCACCTTACAGGTGATTAAAGAACCCGACAAACAGGCCAGCCAGAAGTCCTATTTGTGGGTACGGGTCGGCGGGCCACCTGCGCAACCTATACGCCTGTTTCACTACGCCGATAACCGCCGGGGTGGAGTTGACAGTGCTTTTCTGGCCGGTTTTGACGGCTACCTGAAAACAGATGATTACGCGGGTTGTAACCGTGCGTGCAGCGAAAACGGAATTATCCAATTAGGTTGCTAGGCACATGCCCGGCGCAAGTTTGTTGATGGCCAGAAAGCCGCATCGGGCAAAACCAAAAACACAGGCAAGGCAGACGTTACCATCAACCTGATCGGCAAACTGTATGCGATTGAAAAGCGAATAAAAGCACTCAGCCCAGAAGAAAAATATAGCGCCCGACAAAACGAAGCGATGCCAATCCTGACAACTATTCGCCAGTGGCTGGATAAAACCCTGCACAACTCCTTGCCCAAAGGCCTGCTCGGGAAAGCCCAGTCATACCTGGAAAAGAATTGGAAAACTCACTGTTCACACAAAAGATGGACACTTATGCATCGACAATAACCCGGCTGAGAAGGCTATACGCCACTTCGTCATCGGCCGCAAGGGTTGGCCTTCAGCGCCAACCTGTATGGCCTGATTGAAACGGTAAAAGCTAATGGGATAGAACCTTACGCTTATCATCGTC
Organism: Gammaproteobacteria bacterium; assembly: GCA_024277755.1. Lineage (GTDB taxonomy): Bacteria > Pseudomonadota > Gammaproteobacteria > Tenderiales > Tenderiaceae > Tenderia. The sequence goes on from JAJRUN010000018.1 coordinate 26,681, forward strand.
ATGTTTTTAAAGAACTTCCCAAGGCAGCGAGTGTTGATGATATAAGAGCATTTTTGCCCTGGAATGTGAATACGCAAATGATAGCGATTGGCTGATTTTTTGGAAGGAAGGGGCTTGTTGAGCAGTTACTAAAGGAGACCTTTGCACGATACAGGCGCGAAAGAAAAATGAGCTAATATTTTACTGATTGAGGCAGAAAATGCAGTTAATAGCGAGCTATTGACAAGTTTTCTAACGAAAAGCAGGAGAATATTAGCCATTTTTACTCGTGATTATATCGTGCAAAGGTCTTTGAAGAACTGCGTATCTCTAGCAACTAGACAGCGTACTTGCATCAATACCTGCGCAGCCATAGATGGAACCTCAATGGCAGTGGAAGCGATTTGCCGTCTTCGAGCAACTGGTGCAGTTCTGCGCAGCCAATCACCCCTGATCATAAATATCAATGATGATCTAAACGTATGGGGCAAGATGTGGCGTATGCAAACCGCGCTGAGAACCATTCCCTACTATATGTTTGTCGAACGAGATACGGTGGCTAAGCATTATTTCGAAGTGCCGTTGGCGCGTGCCTGGGAAAATTTATCGTGAAGCGGTGAAACAGGTCTCAGGCCTGTCACGTACTGTACATGGCACATCCATGAATGCTACTCCAAGCCAGGTAGGGGAGCAACTGAGATTAATGGTGAAAAGGTATTTGTGCTGCATTTTATTCAGGGCCGTAATTCAGATTGGGGGCAGGGTTCGTTTTTTGCCAAGCATGATGAATAGGCTATCTGGTTACCGGACCTTAAACCTGCTTTTGAGGAAAAGACATTCTTTTTCGAAGAGTAAGGTGGTTAATTAAAAGCTTCTGTCTTCAACAACGCGTCCTGGGCGAATAATGGTTCCATTTTTGGTGGTTTCAGTTGGCTCAGGGCTGACATTATCCGGTATCTCAATCACCTCTGGTTTTGGCACTTCATAAGGTGTAAACAGTATCAGCATCCCTAACAATGGGTGATCGAGGTAATGTATTTCCTTGCTGGGCATGCGCAGAGCGCCCCGGATACGAAATAACTCTGGTGTTTTCTCTTCTTCTATTTCTATGGTTGTGGGGTTGAACCCAAAATCATCAAATATAAATTGCATTGGTTTTGGAACGATAAAGGTTGGTGGTGGCAGTTCGTCTTCAACAATGTTTTGCTGTTGCGGCTTATACAGCAACAGGTCTGCCTCAACGTGGATATAACGTCCCAGCCCAAGGCTGATAATGCCGCTTAGGTTGTATTCAGGCGCTGCGATACTGGTATCGTTGTGTGCCTCTAATGGCGTATTCAGAAAGTCAGTTTCTATCGCTGGTGGTACTGCCTCGAACTCAATGATGGACGCTTGTTGCAAACTGTCGTTTTCAATGGCCGGGTTGAGCCCGTCATGAACATAGATGCGGTCGGGTTGATTGCGTGGTGGAATTACCTGTCGCCAGGCGATATGCAGCAGCGGTAGGTAATTTTCAGAATCAATTAGCTTTTGATAGGCCTGAGTGAGTTGATACTGCTGCCGTGGCAGGATCAGGTAGGGCGTGTCCAGATAGGGATCGCTGGTTTCGACTGCGTCTGTCGCTGGCGCCGCTGTTTCGACAGGTAGGGCCAGTTCAATGGCTGTGATCGTCTCGGCCGTTGATTCAGGCAAGGCTGCCGCCGGTATCTCTTCAGGGCTGCGTAACAGATCGATAGCATTGCTTAGATCCGGGTGTTCTACATCCATCGGCCACAGCTCGGACTCTATGCTGGCAGGTTTAAGTTGTTCGAAAAGAATGATCTCTACTTCGTACCAGCGTTCAGGTTTTTTGTCTGTGTCCTGTGCCAGAACAGGCAAGCTGATTAGGGCACAGACCAAGCCGTTGATTATGCGTTTCATAAACATTTTTGTCGGGTTATGATTTCAATTTATTGATCACTGGAGATAACAGGATGGCAGTCAGGCAGGTTTTACGCATGGGCCACCCGACCCTCTTAAAGGTCGCTCAACCGGTGGCTAAGTTTAACACAGCCACGTTGGATCGGTTGATCGAAGACATGTTTGACACCATGGCCGAGCAGGGTGGGGTGGGTTTGGCCGCGCCGCAGATTGGCGTGAGCCTGCGGATTATTATCTTTGGCTTTGAGTGTAGTGAGCGATACCCCGATGCCGTACCAATCCCCATGACGGTGTTGATTAACCCGGCAATTGAGTTTCTTGATGCAGAGCAACAGGCTGACTGGGAGGGGTGTTTGAGTGTGCCGGATCTGCGCGGCGTGGTGTCACGCTATACGCGCATCCGTTTCCGTGGTGTTGATCAGTTTGGTGATGTGATTGAGCGGACGGTTAAGGACTTTCATGCCCGGGTCGTGCAGCATGAGGTTGACCACCTGGATGGCATTCTTTACCCGCAGAAGATTGAAGATATGACCCGGTTTGGTTTCATAGATGAGCTGGGGCTGGGCAAGAAGGCGGATTAGCCGTGTGCTAAAATTTCCTGTTGTGTCTAAATAAATAATATTGATCTGATGTTTGACCCTGATTGTCGTCTTTGTCCCCGTCTGGCCACTTTTCTCGATGCTGTGAAGCTCGATCATCCTGATTATCACGCTGGCCCAGTGGCTGCCTTCGGGGCAGAGCAAGCTCAGCTGTTGATTGTGGGGCTGGCACCGGGGATGCACGGTGCCAATGCCTCTGGTCGACCTTTTACGGGGGATGACTCGGGATTATTGCTGTATCAGACCCTGTATGACGTTGGCTTTTGCACTAAGCCTGTGTCTGAATCTGCCAATGACGGACTGAAGCTGTCGAACTGTCGCATTACCAATGCGGTGAAGTGTCTACCACCGCAGAACAAACCGACCACCGATGAGGTCAAGACCTGCAGTCGCTTTCTCAAGTACGAGCTTGATGAACTTAACTCCGGCGCGGTGGTGTTGGCGCTTGGGGCCATTGCTCACAATGCTATTCTGCGAACACTGGGCCTGAAGCTGGGGCAATATAAATTTGGTCATCAGCATGAATATGCCTTGCCTGACGGTTTGTGGTTGCTCGACTCTTATCATTGCAGTCGTTACAACACTCAGACCGGGCGCCTGACCGAAGAGATGTTCCAGCAGGTCTTTGTTCGTGCCAGGGAGTTAATGGCTGGCGCGATGCATGAGTGAGCAGCAGGCAAGTCCTTCTGAGTTTGATGTTAAGGCCTTTCTTCAGACCCTGACTTCACGGCCGGGTGTCTACTGCATGCTTAACGCTGCCGGTGATGTGATTTATGTTGGCAAGGCTCGTAATCTGGTTAAACGGGTCAGCAGTTATTTTGTGCGCAATGTCAGTTCGCCCAAGACCCGTGTCATGGTCAGACAGATTGCCAATATTGAAATCACCGTGACTCATACTGAGAATGAGGCGTTGATTCTTGAAAATAATCTGATCAAGGAGCTGTTGCCGCGTTATAACGTGCTGCTGCGCGATGATAAGAGTTATCCCTATATTTTCCTATCGGCCGATGAGTTTCCGAGGCTTGCTTATCACCGAGGCCCTAAGCGAGCCAAGGGACGGTATTTTGGCCCTTACCCCAGTGCCGGTGCAGTACGAAAAACCCTCAATCTGTTACAGAAACTGTTTCGGGTGCGTCAGTGCGAAGACAGCTTTTACAGCAACCGGTCACGCCCCTGTCTGCAATACCAGATCAAACGCTGTACCGCCCCGTGTGTTGGTTATGCCAGCGAGACGGCCTATGACGAGGATGTACGTCATGCGGTAATGTTTCTTGAAGGCAAGGATAGCCAGGTCATTGATGAACTGGTGGCCAAGATGGAGCAGGCTAGCACGGCATTGGAGTTTGAGCTGGCGGCCTTGTTTCGTGACCAGATAGGCAGCCTGCGGCGGGTACAGGAAAAACAATATATCAGCGCTGAGGGTGGCGATCTTGACATCATTGTCAGTGGTGTCAAAAATGGTGTCGGTTGTGTGCAGGTATTTTTTATTCGCGGAGGTCATCACCTAGGCAATAAAATCTTTTTTCCCAGGCATACTCAAGAGGCTGAAGCTGATGAGGTGTTGAGTGCCTTCCTGCCGCAATATTATCTGGGTAAGCCAGTGCCGGGTGAGGTGCTGGTGAATCAGTTGCTGGACGATAAAGAGCGGTTGGAATCGGCGTTGGCCGACCAGGCTGGACGCAAGGTGGCGATCAG
>JAJRUN010000019.1 GCA_024277755.1 Gammaproteobacteria bacterium
AAAGGAAAATGAGCTAATATTTTTCTGATTGAGGCAGAAAATGCAGTTAATAGCGAGCTATTGACAAGTTTTCTAACGAAAAGCAGGAGAATATTAGCCATTTTTACTCGTGATTGTATCGTGCAAAGGTCTCAACTTGTTTTTAGCCTGTCTCTGAGTGCGGTAAATACGCTCTCATGGACAAAACCACTCACATCACCGCTTAATCTTGCCACTTCCTTGACCAGACTGGATGAAATGTAGGTGTACTGTTCTGCCGGCATCAGAAACATGGTTTCCAGTTCTGGTGCCAGCTTGCGGTTCATGCCCGTGAGCTGAAATTCGTACTCAAAATCAGACACCGCCCGCAGGCCGCGCAGAATAACCTGGGCATTTTTCTGCTGGGCAAAGTTTGCCAGCAGAATATCAAAACCACAGACTTCAACCCCGTCAATGCCATTCAACACAATTTTGGCCAGCTGAATGCGCTCTTCCAGAGAGAACGCCGGGTTCTTACCACTATGGGCCGCTATCGCCACGATCACCTTGTCGAACAACTTGCTGGCCCGTTGAATCAGGTCAGTGTGGCCGTTGGTGATTGGATCAAAAGTGCCGGGATAGATGGCCGTGTTAGTCATCGCTTTGTCTGTGCCAATGCCTTAAAGGGCTGAATGATATCACGAAGAAACGTTGATATAAAAAACGTCGATATTATCGACGTGCAAACAATCGGTTGAATGGCACTGCTCCATATTGCATCGTTATATTGATGACGGAGCGTATTCAAAAAATTGGGTGGTTGAGGGGGGAGGTTTTGGGTGTGTTAGTTATGGTGAATAGTTTTTCACGTAGAGACCTTTTGACGATACAGGCGCGAAAGAAAAATGAGCTAATATTTTTCTGATTGAGGCAGAAAGTGCAGTTAATAGCGAGCTATTGGCAAGTTTTCTAACGAAAAGCAGGAGAATATTGGCCATTTTTACTTGTGATTGTGTCGTGCAAAGGTCTCACGTAAGCATTTCCTTTGTGCTCATCAATAATTTTGCGTAGCCAATAAGCGCATGCGTCGCTAGATATTTCGCTGTGCCAGGTGATAACCGATTTCACCGGCCTTTTTGCTGCGTTTTAGCTGCCAGTTGTCTGGTAGTTCGGGTGGTGGGTTTTTGCTTGAATCTTCTAGGTAAATAAGAGTCTGGTCTTTTAGCCAGCCATTTTTTTCCAGCAGCTGGCAGCATTCTGCCAGACAGCCAAGTTGATAGGGCGGGTCGAGAAATACCACATCAAAAGGCTTGGGGGGGCTTTGCAGGTATTTGAAGGCGTTGTGGTTTTCTACCTGTCCGGACTGGCAGTTGAGGGTTTGCAGGTGTTGGCGGATCTGTTGTGCGGCGCTGCGATCCTGTTCTACCATTACTACGTCGGTGGCACCACGTGACAGGGCTTCCAGTCCCAGTGCGCCGCTGCCTGAAAATAAATCGAGACAGCGGCTGCCAGAAATGTCCATTTGCAGCCAGTTGAACAAGGTTTCGCGTACCCGGTCTGAAGTGGGGCGCAAACCGTCTACACTGGGAAAGCTTAGTTTGCGGCCACGCCAGTGGCCGCCGATGATTCGCAGTTGGCCGCTTTGCTTTGTCTTGGGTTTGGCCAACTATTTTTCGCCACCAACGATGACAGTCACCATCTTGTCGGTTTGCACGTGGTGCTTGAAGGCGTCCTTGATCTGTTCGGTGGTGATGGCGTCAACCTTGGTTGTGTAAGTGTCGAGATAGTCCAGCGGCAGCTGGTAAAAGCCGATCATGGCGATGTTTTCGATGATCTTGCTGTTGCTGTCGAGGTTGAGGGCAAAGCTGCCGATGATGTTTTTCTTGGCTGATTCCAGTTCTTCAGCCGTGGGACCGTTGGCCATGAATGTTTCCAACGTCTGCATCAGGATCTTGAGCGCTTCGTCGGCCTGGTCGTTGCGGGTTTGCAGACCAAGACGAAAGGGGCCGCGTTGGCGCATTGGGCTGAAGGCGCTGTAGGTGCTGTAGGAGAGGCCACGTTTTTCACGGATCTCTTGGCTGAGGCGCGAAACCAGGCCGCTGCCACCCAGGATGTGGTTGCCGACAACCAGGGCAAAGCGGTCTTTGTCACCACGTTTGATTGCCGGTTGACCAACCATCAGGTGTGTCTGACTGGAAGGGAATTCTTTTTTGATCAGTGTTGCCTGTGTCAGCGGGGCAACCTCGGGGATGGGTTTGGCCTTTTCTCCGGCAGGCAGTTTGCCTACCAGTGTTTCGGCCAGTTGCTCGGCCTGTTGTCTGTCGACAGCGCCGACGATAGCGATGACGGCATTGCGACCAACGTAGTAACGTTGGTAGTGGTCGATCAGGTGTTGGCGCTTTATCTGCTGGACTGATTCTTCGCTGCCGGTGGCGTCATTGGCATAGGGGTGGTCGCCATACACGGCGGTAAAAAATGCCTCGCTGGTGATGGCTCTGGGTGACTGCTTTTTGCCTTGCAGGGCGATGAGCATGCGTTTGCGTTCACGGTCCAGGGATTCCTCTGGAAAGCTGGGCTGGGTGATCAGCTGTGTTGCGGTGCTGACGGCTTTGTTTAGCAGGTTGGCCTGGGTCAGGCTGCGCAGATTAATGACCGACATGTCACGATGCGAACTGGCACCGAATTGAGCGCCAACTGAGGCAAAGGCATCGGCGATGGCATCGGCATCCAGTTCACCGCTACCCTCTTCCAACAGGCCGTTGGTCATCAGGGCAACGCCGGGGATTTTGTCGCGTGCACCAGCGGCGTCGAAGATGATGCGAATGTCCACCATTGGCAATACCGGGGCGGGGACGTAGTAGACCCGGGCGCCGTTGCTGGTTTGCCAGTGTTGGATTTCGGGGCCGGCCTGGGTGGTGGCAGTGGAAAGCAGCAGCAAGCCACTGAGCAGAAGTTGGGTCAGGCGAATATAACGATTGTGCATGTTTTGAGAATCCTGTTGCTGTCTTTTTATTAGCTTAATGATGTGCGCCGGGGCGGCGTGTTTGTTTGCCATCCATTGGCTGCGGTTCCAGTATCGCGACCGTGAGGCTGTCATCAATCAGGTATTTTTTAGCGACTTTTTGTACCTGTTCGGCACTTACCTGCTGGATGCGCTCGGCATATTGGTCGCTGAGGCGCCAGTCCAGGCCAACGGTTTCAAACTGACCAATCTTCATGGCCTGGTAAAAGACAGAGTCCAGTTGGTAGACATCTGCAGCAATCACCTGGGCCTTGATGCGGGCCAGTTCATCGCTGCTGACGGGGTCGTTTTTGATCTGTTCGATCTGTGCGCGGATGGCCTGCTCCAACTCGGCGATGGTGTGGCCCTGGGCTGGGTTACCATCAAACAGAAACAGGGTGTTCAGGCGTGAAAAGGGGCTGTAGCCTGCACCGGCGCTAGCGGCAATCTGTTGGCCGCGTACCAGGTTTTTGGCAAAGCGGGCGCTGTTGCCGCCATCAAGCAGGTTGGCCAGTACGTCAAGGGCATAGGGTTCCCATTTTTGTTTTGCACCTGTGACCGAGGGCACTTTATAGCCCATTAGCAGATACGGCAGTTCAGCCGGGGCCTTGACGATGATACGGCGCATGCCTTTTTGCTCTGGTTCCCGCTGGGGTTTGGGCAGGGCAATGTTGTCAATGGGTTTGAGCGGTGCGAAATATTTTTTGGCCAGTTGGTAGACCTGTGCCGGGTCAACATCACCGGCCACCACCAGCGAAGCGTTGTTGGGCGCATACCAGACCTGATACCAGTCGCGGATATCCTGGGCGGTCATATTTTCCAGATCGTTCATCCAGCCAATCACTGGGCGACGATAGGGGTTGGTGGTGTATGCGCTGGCGCTAAAGGCCTCGTAGGTGAGTGATTCGGGGTCATCTTCGGTACGCATGCGCCGTTCTTCGATGACCACTTGAACCTCTTTGGCAAACTCTTCATCCGCTACTTTCATGCCGCGCATGCGGTCGGCTTCCATGCGGATACTGGTTTCGAGTTTGTCTTTGTGCAAGCGCTGAAAATAGGCGGTGTAATCGCGGCTGGTGAAGGCGTTGTCCTTGCCGCCATTTTCGGCGATGATGCGTGAGAATTCACCCGGCCCGTATTTTTCGGTGCCCTTGAACATCATGTGTTCCAGTACGTGCGACACGCCTGTGGTGCCATTGTTTTCATAGCTGCTGCCAACCTTGTACCAGACCATTGAGGCAACCACGGGGGCGCGGTGATCTTCTTTAACAAAAATCTTCATACCGTTATCGAGTTGGTATTCGTGCACGGCAGTGCTGTTGTCTGAATTGTTGGCAGGAGCGTTATTTTGTTGCAGTGTGGCGCAGCCGCCCAGGATAAAACTGAACAGTACTGCGAGTGTTAATCTGGTTTTCATTCTCTACTCCTTTAATACCCAGCTTTGGAATCCAGTGTGGTAGCATAGCCTATCTGAAATTCGTCCATGTTTCGACCGCGACGAACTGAAACAATTCACTCAACAACACATCTTGTAGCCAAGAGGTTTTATGTTTGGTTTTGGCAAAAAAAAGAAGGATGAGGCTGAACAGGCATCATCTGAAGTAGAGCAGACGACTGCGCCCCGCACTAAGCTTGCCGCGCAGGAAGAGTCTGCAAAAACAGGTTTTTTCGGTCGCCTTAAAGAACGTCTCAGTCGTACCAGTAGTAACATCAGTGAGGGTGTTGCCAGCCTGGTTGTCGGTAAAAAAGCTATCGATGCTGATGTGCTGGATGAACTCGAGACCCAACTACTGACCGCCGATGTGGGTGTTGAAGCCACCA